>CAIQIE010000069.1 GCA_903871805.1 uncultured Planctomycetaceae bacterium
AGCCAGTTTCTGCAGTTGCAGTGACGGAGGCAGTGCCAGTGACTCATCCAGGCAGTGCAGTGCCTGCGATCACAGCCTCCAGGACTCAGCCTGGTCCGATCACGCTGGAGGATGTGTTGTCGGCAGCAGACACGCCGGATAGTCACCTGGATCTTCTGGTGGATGCCATGACACTGGGTGACCAGATTGAAACACAATGCCTTGCGGCAACGCTGCTGGGTGAGTGCAGTCCACAGAATGAAAAGGTGAGAACTGCGTTAAGTAAAACAGCCGAGACGGCGAGCGATACGGGGTTGTTGCTGGCGGTGACGGATTCGCAGCTACAGCGTGGAGAACTCAACTCGGCTTCTGCGGGAAAGCTTGTTGGCCTGCTCTCCGGAGCTGATCCGGCGATGCAGATTCAGGTTGCCACTATGTTGCGGCATTTCGCTGGCCGAGACAGTCAGGCGGGCTGCGTTAAGGCATTGGAAACACTTCTGAGCAGCGGTGATCAGGACGTCAGGGCGACTGCGGTACTGACGTTGGGTGATTTTGGTCAGCCGGATACTCACATTCGCGATCGCCTGACTGTGATGGCAAAAGAGGACAGCAGTGCGAGCGTCAGAGAAGCAGCCGCGGCGACGCTGAGTCGGTGGGCTGCAGGGGTGAAATGACGAGCCGAAGTATTGCGGCTGACGCTCTGAACGGTGGTTTGCTGCAAGGGCCTTTCCGCGTCGCGGCATGCTTCCAACGCGATGTGATCTCCTGAGACAGAATATAAGTTCCATAGTGGAGTGGAGATTCCGAAGATGATCCGAAAATCAATCAAGACATGGCTGGCCATGCTGATGCTTGCCACCAGTGGCTGCAGTAGCTTTAACGACTACGTGCTGAGAACCGAAACAGGAATGAGGAATCAGATCCTGTCGCAGAAGGCGTGGGGGCAATGGTCATGGTGTTACGATGACCTTGATCATCCCTCGGACTTTTCCTGTGGCTTCAAAGCCGGGTACCGGAACATTCTTGAGGGAGGCAGCGGATGTCAGCCTACGCTTCCTCCGCGGCAATACTGGAAGCCCTGCTATGAAACTCCTAATGGTCGCGGTCGAATCAATGCCTGGTTCGACGGCTTCTCGCACGGAGCCCTGGCTGCTCAGCAGGACGGTATGGGCGGTATTGGGATTCTGCCGATTTCTCCAACGGCTCGCCAGAATCTTATGATGAAGCGAACTCCGAGGAGTACGGCGGAATTCGGTCGTGCTGAGAAGGTTCCATTGCCGGATCAGTCGATGCTGCCGGAGTCTGATGGCGTGTCGAATGGAGAAATGGTTCCGGCCAGCGGCAACGATCCTGCTCTTGTGCCGGAGGTACCGCCGAGTACGCCGGGAAAGATTCCTGTCTCAACGCTTTATGACGGGAATCCATAGGCAGGATCTGTGTGCCGGAAGTTTGGCAGCATGGTTGCCGAATTTCCATGAGACAAAGCGTCTTAAACTGCGGTCCGGTGATACGGCCGCAGGCAATGCGGCTGGTTGAGTGGCAACGCAGGCCGAACGAGATTTCGCAGACTTAATTCGAACAGGAAGACCTCTGGGCGGAATTGAACAGCCCAGTTGATTCGGGTCACATGGAGGAAGCGACGATGTCCAGACAGGTTGCACAGCGAACTGCCAGACGGGCGCCAGACAGGATGTTCTGTGTGCTCGCGATTACTACACTTACGTGCCTCGTGCAGACGGGCTGTTTCCTGGATCGCAACATTGACGCAATCCCGGTTGCGCGAGTCCCGGCTGAGCTGCTGCAGGCAGATCGGCGTGACAAGTATAAGGACATTTCACTGCTGCGACTTCGGCAGGATCCTCCCGAGACGTATCTCCTTGGGCCCGGCGACGTATTGGGGATTTACATCAAAGGCGTGCTTGGTGACGAAGAGGCACTTCCTCCCGTCCATTACCCTGAGGACGGCAATCGCCCGCCAGCGGTTGGTTATCCGGTTCCAGTTCGAGAGGACGGAACGGTTTCCCTGCCGATTGTGGATCCGATCAATGTGCAGGGGATGTCGCTGGTGGAAGCCACCGAAGCGATCAAGATGGCTTACATTTATCCTGAGCCAATCATTCGAGAGGGTGAAGAGAGCATCATTGTGACGCTGATTCAGCAGCGTAAGGTGCGGATCATGGTGATTCGCGAGGAATCCGGGAGCCAGCAGGGAGTGTCAAAACGCGGAACTGGCAAGGTCGTGGACCTCCCGGCGTATGAGAACGATATTCTTCACGCCCTGAGTAATACAGGTGGTATGCCCGGAACGGACGCGAAGAATGAAGTGATGATCTATCGCGGGATGTATCAGTCCGGAGTTGACGCTGATGCTGTTCTGAATCAAATCTGTGACGAGAGTTGTCAGGATGACTGTTTCTGCAACGAAGCACCGCTTCCGGACCCACCATGTGTGACGAGGATTCCGCTGCGATATAATCCGGCGACCCCTCCAAAATTCAGTCAGGACGATATCATCCTTGGTGAAGGGGATATCGTAATCATCCGCAGTCGAGATCAGGAGACATTCTTCACGGCTGGTGTGCTTGGTGGTGGCGAGTATCCGCTTCCGCGTGACAAGGATCTTGATATCATTGGAGCGATATCCATCGCCCGCGGCCCACTGGGAAGTATTGGTACCGGAGTGGGAGCGATTTCAGGAGGACAGGGTGGTGGTGGTGGCGGCATGGGCGGCGGTGGTGGTGGTGGCGGCGGACGATCCGGGTCTTATTGCCAGCCATCCGAGGCAATTGTGATCAGAGAGTTGCCGTGCGGCAGCCAGATCTCAATCAAAGTGAATTTGAATCGAGCCCTGCAGAACCCAGGAGAACGCATTCTGATTCAACCGAAAGATGTGATCGTTCTGAGATACACGCTTGAAGAAGAAGTTGGAAACGTGTTTCTGAGTCTGATCCAGTTCAACTTCCTCTGGGGTTTGGGCGGTAACAGTGTTCGCTGATCGCTACTGATCTGAGATATTAAAAAAACAAGCCCTGCTGAATTCGCTTCAGCAGGGCTTGTCGCGTTAAAACAAGACCAATCGATTACTCATCGAGGTCTTTGGGTACCGGGACAGGGGCGTCGGAACCAGTGACTGCGGACGTCTCGTTGCCGGCGCTAAGATCGGTTGTGGCCGATGATGTCGCTGACGCAACGTCGGAAACTTTGCTGGAACGACGATCCAGAATTACGCGAGCAGCTTCACGAACCTCGTCATCACCCAGGCGACGCAGATTGCCAATCTGTGATAGTGGCTCGATGATCCGGGCAACTCGGCCAAGTGTGGACTCCATCATCGCGATTTCCATCAAAGTACGTCGCAGTTGGTCCATTGACTGAATGTGGTTCCCGGCTTCCTTGCGGAAATCATCGAGAATTTCCAGATTCAGGATCGCTTCTGCCACTCGCTCTGTATCAGCTGCCAATGTTTCTTCGATGGCGAGGAGCGCTTTCAGGTTTTGCTCAGCAATGGAAATCTGGCTTGACTGAGAACTGAGACTTTCGTTCATTGCCATGAGGGACCGGGCATTTTGCTGAGCTTCAGGCAATGATTCTGAAGTATTGAGGAGATCCTTTTTCAGTGCGGAGAGAGCGACAATACTGTTGTTCGCAGCATCCAGTTCAGAAGCCGCAGACGTGACAGCGTTTCGCAGTCCGATGAACTCATCAAATTTCTGAGCAGCGATTTCAACATCGCTACCCTCAGAGACGATTCTCTGCTTCAGGTCTGAAAGTTCTGTGATACTACGACTGGCTGCTTCGTAACCATTGGCGGAAGCAATCAGGCGGCTCTGCAGTGCCACAATTCCATCCAGAGTTGAAGCGGCGACTTCGGTCGAGTTTCCACCGATGAGGATTGCGTTTCGCAGTTCTTCAATCGCTGCGAGTTGTTCAGCCGCCTGGCGGGTGGAATCGCCCTGAGCGATCAAGCGCTGCTGGATCTGTGACATTTGTTCGAGTGAAGTGAGGGCGGCTGCAGAATTCTGCCCTTCCTCGCTGACAGAGACTCGCAAATTCTGAATCTCTGAGATGCTCTTCTTCAACGTATCGATTTGGCTGGCCTGATCACTCAGGTTGCTCAGGAGATCGTTTGTCTGTCGCACACCGCTGCGAGTTGCAACGAGCTTATTCATGCTGTTTTCTGAGCTGTCCAGTCTTGTCTGGATAGAATCCAGTTTTCCCTTCAGTGGCCCAACCATTAGTAACTGGACACCAAAGAAGACGACTCCGAGTGACATCAGGAGACTAAGCCAGATGTAGCTTCGGATTCCTCGAATCTCCGAACCTTCGGAACGATGAACGGTTGTGTTTGTGGAACTACTCAAGATTGACCTCCCCTTCGGCTGAATACAGTCGACGACTGCAGAACCCAACTAAACGTCACCTTTTCTCTACTCGCTCTGTCCGGCAACGATCAAACCAGGGTGCAGCAGAAGTTCTCGGGGAGCCTGCAGGGGCTCAGATTGGGGAAAACTTATTCAGGCGGGTTTGAAGAACCGGATGCTCTATGGCTTGCATTTCGCGGCCAGGAACCGGGGAAATGCACCACCTGATGTATCGCCAGGATTGAGTGGCGGAATTTGCCGGATTTGTTCCATGTTGCAGGAATTGCCGGGACTGGTCTCTGGACTTTGGCGAGTGGACCGAAAGTAACGATTGCGGCGGCTTGTTTTTTGGAATTGCCTGACTGAACTGTGATGCGGATGGAGGGCAATCAGTAATGGTCGCGGACGTCGTGATCAATGCCGTGGATTTGGAAAGCTGGTGGGTTTGTTGCGGAAAAGGAAGAGAAGAGGGGGGGCGTGAGTGACAATGACCGCTGCAGAAAAGAAAGATTCCAGTCTTGTTTGGTCTGTTGATCTTTCAGCTGGCAGTTGAGTCAATCCTCGTGAGTATCTTCAAATGGGAGTTCTGGTCCGGTTCGTTCTGCAATTCCTTCTCTGAAGTGACGTCGACAGACGGACACATAGCTTTCGTTTCCACCAATATGGATTTGCTCACCGCCTCGAATTGGTCGACGATTTTCGTCGATTCGCAGAACCATGGTCGCTTTGCGTCCGCAGTGACAGATGGTTTTGATTTCTGCGATGACATCAGACCATGCGAGAAGGAACTGACTGCCTTCGAAGAGGTTTCCCTGAAAGTCTGTACGAAGTCCGAAGGCCATGACCGGGATTTCATCGATGTCCGCAATATCGCCGAGTTCTGAGACCTGGCGTCTGGTCAGGAACTGAGCTTCATCCACCATGATGCAGGCGACGTGTGTGTTTTTACGGAATCGCCTGACTGTCTCGATGAGAGAATCAGAAAGTGAGAAGGTGACAGCATCGGCGGAGAGTCCGATTCTGGAGGAAACTCTGCCGGCACCATCGCGAGTATTAAGTTGCGGGGTCAGCAGGAGTGGAGTCATTCCCTGTTCGCGATAATTCCATGCGGCCTGAAGCAGGGTTGTGGACTTTCCTGCGTTCATGGCGGAGTAGTAAAAGTAGAGTTTGGCCATGTCACGTTGTCCTGAAATCTCCATGCAATGTGAGAATCAGGTGTCTCCGGCCTCCGTGATTACGGTGTTCGCAGAGACAGACGCCTTGCCAGATTCCGATCCTGAGAGAGCCATTGGAAACCGGGAAGGAGAGGGAGGAGTCGGTGAGGATGGACTTGATATGAGCCGGCATATCATCGGGGCCCTCATTGGAGTGGTCCCACGGCCATGTTTCCGGAGCAAGTTTATCCAGAGCCATGGTCATGTCGGTACGCACATCGGGGTCTGCATTTTCACTGATTGTGAGAGATGCTGAGGTGTGTTGGATGAACACATGCAGAATTCCGCAAAGACAGTCTTTGACTTCGGGGAGTTCGTCAAGAATTCTGTGTGTGATCAGATGGCAACCGCGTGGGAATGGCGGAAGTATGAGTTCTCGCTGAATCCAGCGGTTCATTACCTGACCTCATTTATTCTGCATCTGGAAAGGCCCGCAGACTTCCCCGGAATGTGTCTGTTTGCACGAATTTAGCAGGACAGCGTCCTGCTGCATGTCCGGGGGAGCTTGCGGAGTTTGTTTCCCGGTCAGTTTGTTCAACCGGATGTATCAGGAGACGAAGTACCCGAGGGCTGGGGGAATGGGCGTTCTCCGAGGATCTTTTCGACCTGCTCTCGCTCGAGGTCCTCTGATTCGAGCAGAGCGTTTACAAGTGCTGCCATACGATCGTGATATTGAGTCAGGAGTTCGACGGCGGAGTGTTCGGCCTCTTTGATAATCCGCTGAACCTCCATATCGATCATGCGAGTTGTTTCTTCGCTGAATTCACGATAGGTGTGCATTTCCTTTCCGAGGAAGGGGTGTTCCTCGGATTGTCGGAAAGCCACTGGGCCGATGATTTCGGACATTCCCCAGCGAGCGACCATTCTTCGGGCGATCTGCGTTGCCTGTTCGATGTCACCCTGCGCACCAGCGGAGTATTCGTTGAAGACCATTTTTTCGGCAGCGCGTCCTCCCATGGTCATGACAATCCTTGCCTTCAGTTTTCGTTCACCGAGGTTATGGATCTCACTTTCCGGCATGAGTTGTGTGACGCCGAGGGTTCGGCCTCTTGGAATGATGGAGACTTTGTGTACCGGGTCCATACCTTCCTGTGCCCATGCAAGAATGGCATGGCCGGCTTCGTGCCATGCCGTCAATTCCTTTTCCCGGCGGTCCATTTTTTCATCCCGGGGTGCGCCCATGGTGACGATGTCCTGCGCGTAGCGGAAGTCGGACATTTCAACTTTGCGTTTGTCTTCCCGGGCAGCTCTGATGGCTGCTTCATTGACGAGTTTTTCCAGCTCAGCGCCGCTGTATCCCATTGTTGTTTTGGCGAGGGCGTCGAGATCGACGTTTTCTTCCAGAGGTACTCGACGAGTATGAACTTTCAGGATTCCAAGTCGACCATCTCTGGCTGGCAGATCGACTGTCACGTGCCGATCGAAGCGGCCAGGTCGCAGTAGTGCGGGGTCGAGTACATCATGGCGATTTGTGGCAGCAAGGACGATGACGGTTTCACCCTGCTGGAAGCCGTCCATTTCGCTGAGTATTTGATTCAGGGTTTGTTCGCGTTCATCGTGACCACCACCAACACCAGCGCCACGTACTCGGCCCACAGCGTCAATTTCATCGATAAATACGATGCAGGGGGCTGCTTCGCGGGCAGTTTTGAACAGATCCCGAACTCGGGTCGCTCCAACTCCCACGAACATCTGTATGAACTCTGAACCGTTGATTGAGAAAAAGGGAACTCCTGCTTCTCCGGCTGTGGCTCTGGCGAGGAGAGTTTTTCCGGTTCCAGGAGGCCCAACGAGGAGTACACCTTTGGGGATTTTCGCTCCGAGTCGCGTAAATCTTCGGGGGTTTTTGAGAAATTCCACAACTTCCTGGAGGTCTTGTTTTGCGGATTTCAGGCCTGCGACATCATCGAACTTCGCGGATTTGTCGCTCTTTTCAAATCGTCTTGCCGGGCTGCGAATGAAGCCACCCATCATGCCTCCGGCCCCAAACGGATCGGCGGAGCGACGTAATACGGACCACATCACGAAGAGGAGCACCACGGGCAACATGACCCAGATGAAGAAGTCTGCCATCCCTACTACGGAAATCGGGGTTGAGACGATGGCGACTTTCTTACCGAGCAGTTCCGGCATCAGGTTTTGATTTCCGGCGACTTCCGGCGGCAGAACTGTGTTAAACGTTTCTGCAAGTTTGCCAGTCAGGCCTTCGGGGAGTTCTGAGGGAATGCTATCCCAACGTCCGGTGAGAATTTCACCGTGGAACGTTACCGAGTGAACACGGCTTTCGAGTAATTGAGAATAGAAGAACGAATATGGAACGGTGGTCCCATAGTTTGTGGGAGAGCTGCTCCATGCGATGACGGAGATAATAGCCGCCACGGCCAGAAGTATCAGCGTCATGGAGTTGAAATTGATTCGACGCGGTTCGCCGGTGGGCGGCTTTGGCTGCGAGGACGGAGAGGGTTTTTCCGAAGGTTCACTCATGAAAAAATCATTCTGTTCGCACTGGCCTGCGTGAACAATGATGCGTACCAGAGACCAAATGGAGGCACGTCGTCTTAGTCAGGCATTGTTTGTGACATTGATGCTCATTATCAGGGTGAGATTAGCGTACCCGGCAAGGTCTCGCAAATCAGACGCCGCCCGCTGGATTTTAACCGATTTTGTTTGGGAAACCACGGGATCAGGAGCTCTGAGGGCAACTTTCTCTGGTTGTGGTCGGGGAATTGATAACGTTCAGGAATCGCGGAATCACCGTGCAATTCGCGACGACGTTTGCGGTCTGGGGCCTGTATACTCGGCCTGCACCCTGCGGTATTCGGGATTTTTCGTGATTTCATGGTGCAGATTGTCGTTTACCAAGGTGCTCAAATTCCCCTGAGGCCAACAACACCTATGGCTCCCCACACCATCCGTCTTACGACACCATGGGAAGCGGTTTCGCAGCAAAATGCATCGCTGATGGACAGAAGTCATCGACTTTCGCTGCCGATTTGTATACGTTCAGACGAGATAGCGACCGCAGTTAATCTTGTTCGCCGTTTTCATGCACCCCCCGCAGTTACCCAGACTACCCGGATTTTTTTGCGAATTATCCTTGATCAGGGACATCTCTGTGGGGTTCTGAACGGTACTGAGCTTAGCGAATGTTTTTCTGCGGACAGCGTGGTTTGTCAACTGCAGTCAGCTGCAGTGCAGGATATTCGTCCGATCGTCTTTGAGATCACGTCCACAATTCAAGCGTACAATCAATTGAACCTGTTGATTTTCGGTCCGGCTGAGGCAAACGGCATTGCTGTTCCCGCACACGACATTCGCTTGCTCTGGGTTTCTCTGGAGATTGTGGAGGCAGAGGATGTCTGAGAGAAATTTGGGACTATTTGCATTACAATCAAACAATCGATGGGAGAAAGACTGCGGGGCATGAGGTCCGAAAGTATTTGCGGCATCGCGCAACAGTTTTGATCAACGCGTGACGATCGCGGTGAATTGCTTTAACATCACCGTATGGCTCTAAAATCACGGTATGATTGGCGTTAAAGGACAATGCCGTGTCTCTTTCGGGGTGGATTCAGGTGCTGGAAGTTCGATTCATGGGAATGGCTAAATCCCCGCCGGGTAGTGGTTCGGATGTTTTGGAAACGAATGATCGGGAATTCAGCGCTGTTTTTTCAGAGTTCAGTTCGGAAGGCTCATTTCTTCTTTCGTGGGTGCATTGAATGTATACGCTCCAAATGGCGCGACGGATGCTGTTTGAAACCAACAAACGTCTTCTGTGGAAGCTGATCTGGAATCTGGGAGTTAAGGGATCACTTTCGGTGATGCGGCATCGGCGGCGGATGCAGAGGGGGCAGTTTTTCCCCCCATTTCTGTACGTTTCGATCATCAATAGCTGCAATCTCCGCTGCCAGGGGTGCTGGGTTGATGTGGCCCATAAGCAGAACACCATTGATCTGCCGGCGATGAATCGTCTGATCAATGAGGCAAAGTCCCAGGGAAATTCATTCTTCGGTCTTGTGGGGGGCGAGCCCTTCATGCACCCGGAGGTTCTGGAGATTATCGCCGCGCATCCGGACTGCTACTTTCAGGTCTTTACCAACGGTCATTTTATCACTGAAGAAAAAGCGCGACGGCTATTTGAACTGGGGAATGTGACTCCGTTGATCAGTGTGGAAGGCAACGAGATCATCAGCGATGAGCGTCGTGGGCGATCGGGGGTTTACAGTCGGACACTGGCGGGCATCGAAAACTGTCTGAAGCACAATGTAATGACTGGCGTGTGTACCAGTCTGGCGAAAAGCAATATCGATCATCTGCTAACGGAAGCCTGGGTGGATCGTCTGATCGAAATGGGAGTGCTGTACACATGGTTTCATGTTTATAGACCCATGGGGCCGGAAGCCAGTACCGAGCTTTGTCTGACACCGGATCAGCAGCGTCGTGCAAGACAGTTCGTTGTGGATATGAGGGCAAAAAAACCGATCATCATCATCGATGCCTACTATGATGGTGAGGGAAAAGCGCTGTGCCCTGCAGCCAATGGAATCAGTCATCACATCAATCCGTGGGGCGACATTGAGCCCTGTCCGATTGTTCAGTTTTCCAGAGAATCGATTCACAGTGACAGAGATTCGCGTTCTCTTGTGGAGAAGTTCACGACGTCTGAGTTTCTGTCTGACTTTCGAGCACTCGCGCAGCAGACTACTCGCGGTTGCATCGTTCTGGAGCGACCGGATTTGCTTGCTCAACTGGTGGAAAAACACTCGGCGAAGGATTCCACAGCCCGCGGAACTGCTATGCAGGAACTGAAGTCCATGGTGCCTCGGACGTCTCAATATCATCCCGGGCATGAAATTCCGGAGAAGAACCTGTACTACCGATTAGCGAAGAAGTTTCTGTTCAACGATTTCGGAGTCTACGAGGGACAGGATCATACACGAACGGCTGCTCCGTTTCTTTCCGGGACTGCACCGGCTGGAGCCACAACTTTGGAATCTGGCGCTGGAGGCCCGGCATCCTGTCAGGAGCAGGTTTGCTGCGGTTCGCTGGTGCCTTTAAACGTGGAGTTGCCGGGCAATTAAGCATTTTGCGATTGCCCTGCCCGCTGTCAATTGGTTGTATGTCGCAGTGATAGAGCCACCATCGAAGCAGGACTGGGGAGATATCCTGCTGAAGGTGATATTGGGCGGGATGACTTATTCACGGATTGGTGCACTCACTGAGAACCGGCTGTCAATTGCAAACGTCAGACAGCGCTAACGGAGTGAGCAGAATCTGGGCTTGCCAGGTGGCCCGTTCTGCGGTCAAGCTATGCGTCGTGTCTTGAAACGCGCGGACTTTCTGGTGGACACGTTTGGTCAGAAACTAGTGCGGGTCAGGCAGGTTTTCTAAACGGCAAAGTCCCAAAGTATGTGGTTTCCGCATGTGGGGCGGTGTCTGAAGTTCGTTTTTGTCATTTGCCAGGACTGTTCACGGATGAATTGTTCGGCTGGAACCCTGTTGCCAAGAGTCCTTGCTGGTCTGCTGATCAGTACGAGTGTTTGCTGCGCACAAATTCAGCTTACAGAGCCGAAGGGCTCAACGGGCGAAAATGCGTCAACCGAAGTTTCGGCAGCGGCGTCGGAGAAGTCCGCTGGGAGGGGCGGCGGTCGTATTGTGTCAGAGTCCATTGACGGGAGCCGCGTGGAGTCTGCTTTGCCGCAGACTGCTAATCGTCGACAGAAAGGATTGGGAGCGAAGCAGATAACTGTGGCTTCTGTGCCAGACGGCACGTTGACTCTGATTGAGTCTGAGGCACCCAGGCCAGTGATGAGTGCCGGCGGTGTGGCACGACTGCCACAGATTCTTGACGATGCGACACTGAATGACGTCGCCTGTGTAGGTGGAAACTGCTGGGCCGTGGGCGATCGCGGAGTCATCTGTCATTCAGCGGATGCTGGAGAATCGTGGCTGGCGAAATGTGTTCCCTTTGAATGCAGGCTGACATCGGTATGCTTTCTGACAAATCGGATTGGCTGGGTGGGCGGCGTTGAGCCACAGCCTGGCTTGTCGGGTGGTCGTGCCGTTCTGCTTTCGACAAGGGATGGGGGAGCGACATGGACAAATCTGGTGTTCGAGTCCCGAACCAGTTCCGCCGCTGTTGACGGTCTGCATCGTTTACCCGGGATTCGGCAGATTCATTTCTTCGGTCTGGAGGAAGCCGTAGCTGTCACACTTCCCGACCGGAAACAGGGTAATGCGACATTATTTCGGTCGTCCGACGGCGGTCTCACATGGGCTCCGATTGGCTCTGACAAAGTCTCTGCCTCCTGGATTGGAGGATGGTTTTCCGGCAGTAATGCGGGAGTTGTCGTTGGAGGCCGTCAGACTCTGGCTTCGATTGCTTCCGGCGAAGCGGTCATCATGCAGGAGCCGGCGTCAACGCTCAGGTGTTTCAGGTCTGTGGCGCTGGAAAAAAACGGGCGGGGCTGGCTGGCTGGTGATGGAGCGACTCTGCTGCAGACAGAAGACGGAGGAGTGACATGGAAAGCTCCGGCCGGAGATTTGCCAGCCGGTCTTTCGGACGTCCTTGATTTTCACAGCGTACTTGTGCGTGGAGAGACGTTGATTGGTTGCGGCAATCCTGGTTCGGTGCTTTTGAGGACCGTGAATCAGGGGCAAACATGGCAGATAGTGGAGGCAGATTTTCATGGTCAGATTCATCGGCTGCGAGCGCAGGGCGAGCGCGGTATTCTCGCAGTGGGAAGCTTTGGTCAGATTCTGAAATCTGATGATGACGGACAGTCATGGCGGACTGTAAGAAATTGCGGCTACCATAGTGGAATTCTGTGTTTCGTTACAGACGTGGAAACATCCCCCTGGGCGCTCCTGGCGACACTGACTGCGGATGCCGGCGTTCGTTCGGTCGTACATCAGCCGTCTGATCGCCTGGAAAGTTTGGCAGAAGAAGGCGTCGGGGTCAGCAACTCGGAACGCGCCTGCGAGGCCCTGGGATTGCTTGGCGTGAATCAGTATTCCAGTGACTGGATGTTTCCACGCAGTCTGGCGGAGCAGCACAAGTCGTCTGGAAGTCTTATGGACGAATGGAATCGCCGAACAGACGGTCGTATGCGGGAATTGATTCCGCTGCGACTTGCTCGCAGTATTCGTACCTATCAGCCTGGCATCGTGATTGTTGAGTCTTCGGGGGATGATGACGCGGTTGCCGACTTGATGCGCAGTGCCGTAAAAAAGGCGATTGAACTGGCAGCGGATTCGGAACAGGTTGCACTGGCTGAAGCGGGCTTGAAGCCCTGGAGCGTTTTTCGAGTGCTAAGCAGGGCGCCGACCTCACAGCAGACAACCTTAATGTTTCAGGAATCTGATCTGCTTCCGGCCCTCGGGACCACCTGTGGTCTGGTCTGTGATGCTGCCCTCAATCTACTGGGAGATGCCGCTGCGTCATCAACAGAGAGCGCATTGCATCGCAGTGATGTGTCTGCAGGATACGATCTGGAGATGGATTTTGAGGAGCAGGCTGCCATCCGTAACGCGCTGGACGGATTGGAGGGTGTGCTGAAAGGTGATGTGCGACGTCTGTTGGCAGGGCGAACTCGCGATGAAATTGCTCAATTGCAGAGTATTATCCGCAGCAGTCGAACGGAAGCTGCCGCGTTGCGTGGTCACGGGGCAGCACTGCAGGGGGGTGAGGCATTCGTTGCGGAATTACCGGAAGTCGGGGCAGCACTGCCGCAGTCTCTTGCGATGCGACAACTTCGAGAACTGGCTGAGTTGAGTCGGGAGAGAAACAACACCGAGGGCTATCTTGCGGTACAGCAGGAAATTATCAGGAGGTTTCCGGAAACGGAGGATGCGTGGCGGGCGGCAGAATCCCTGATTTGGTTCTATGGTTCTGCGGAAACCCGATACTTTCGACTTCGCGGTCAATTGTTCCCTGCGGCATCTTCGGCCGCTGCCGTTTCGGATGTTTCGCAGGCTTCCCGGGACTTGTTTGCACCAACCAGTAATGTTGGAAGTTCTGCTGGTCTGCGTCCACAAATTCAGATGGGGGCCGCCGGAAGTTTTTCTCCGTCAGCGACTCCGCAGCTGGAGGCCGTGAATGAGGCCTGGACTGCTCAGGAGGAAACAGCATGGAGAATCCTTCGTGAGCATGTATCGGTGAGAAGTGGTCAGCGTGACGGACCATCGCAAGAGTCAAAACTTCGCCGAGCAACGACACTTCGCGGAATACAGAAAAATGGAGAAGCAACCACTCTGTTTTCAGAGGCGGCCGTGGGCACCAGTGATGTTGCCATCTGGGCGACATCAGAAATGCAGATTCTTCAAGGGGGAAAGTCCGGCAATCTCAGGTTGATGAACGTCCCTCGAAGTTCCAGCCGCCCTGTGCTGGACGGAAGACTCACTGACGAAATTTGGGAGAATGCGGAGGAAATCCGCCTGCTGTCTGAGGATGGGAATTCGGTGAGTCAGGTGTCCACAGTTACCGGTGATTCCGACGGGCGGGACGCCGATTGTCTGTGCATGCTTGCATGGGATGAGCAGTTCCTGTATTTCGCTGCGCGGTTGGAGCGAAAAGAGCATGGCAGGAGGATCCCTCCTGCCACTGCACGACAGCATGATGAAGATCATCAGGATCGTGACAGAATCGAGTTTTGCGTTGACACAGACAGAGACTATCTCACAGCATTTCGATTTGTGATTGACGAATCCGGAAGAACCAGTGAACAGTGTTGGTGGCTGAGTCGCTGGAATCCTGCCTGGTTCGTGGCTGTCGACAGCGACGATTCCGCGTGGCGAGTGGAGGCTGCAATTCCATTAAACGAGTTGAGCAATCCGACAGTTCGCCCTGGAATGCTCTGGTCAGTACGATTTCGCAGGGTTCTTCCGGGGTACCTTGAACAGCAGTTACCAGCGCTGAACGGGATGCGATCATCAGGTGGTGCAGGGCTTGTCCGATTCGTTCGTCCCAAATTGCCTGCTCGCTGAGATAGGTGTGGTTCCGATGGTTATTACTCAACATTCGCAATGCAGACGCAATGCAGAATCTGAGTACCGCCATCGGATTCCATGCCTCAGGAGAACCCTCTCGGTTTGATAAGGTTCAGTTTGCCCGAACAGAGCCGGGGGTCGCAGCAGGCTGCACCCGCAGCAGTCGGCCAACCGGTCTTTTCAAATCCACCACGACCGGCTGAATTGTCTGCGAAGTTGCGATGTTGCCTGCGGTGTCTCTGGCGAGCAGGCGAAAGTACATCTGTGCGGGCAGACCTGATCGAACTGCAAGTTCGTGGGATCCTGTGTCCGGTTGCCAGTCGAAGACTGGCAACCACGGGCCATTCGGCGACTGGGCAGACTCGAGCCTGATAGAATTTTCTGCCGGATTTGTTTCAACGATCTGCCAGGAGAAACGAATGGCTCCCTCGCCCTCCGTACTGACTGTCGGCTGAGCCATCTCAATGAATGGCAATGTCTGATCCACGGAAATCATGATTTCCGGAGGCTGTCCTGGCTGTGGAGGAATATCTGCGAGGCCTGCGCCGTTTCTTACCCGGACTGCAAAGCCGAAGGTTCCCTCGGCCATCGAATCTACCTGGAATGGGCTTTTCATATCCTGGTCGACGCCGTAGCGAAACCACTGTTTTCCACCATCTTCTGTGACGAATAGTTCAACAGAACTGATCCCGGATGGCCCAACATCATCGATCTGATATTCGATATTGAAGACGCGATTGTTCACCATTTGGACCCCGTTTAATGCAGGAACGGGTTCAGATGGCGCTGGTAACGGCGGTGGAATGATCGGAGTTTGATTCGTTGACGGCTGGGGCGAGGTCTGGTTTTTTCTGTCGGGCCTGGAATTCAGTGTAGGCACTTTTGGGGGATCAGGTCGACGGACGACGGGCACATCCTTCACTTCAGGGACGGCAGGTTGCTGCGCAGTTGCCGCTGGGGCATCCTGGAAGAATGGCGAAACACCGATTGGTGCAGCGGGCTTTTCCTGGTCGGCGACTGGTATTTCGGGGTCTGCCGTCGAGGCCGTTCCGGGTTCTATATCACTGACATATTGTTTTTTTACTTCACCACGGTTTCCGGCGTTGTCTGTAATGGCTGCTCGAACCTGGATTGACGAACCGGGAGGCAGTGGCAAACGAGCCTGTCCGGACGCCGTAGGTGTGCATTCAACTTTTTTCCTGACTCCGCTGACACCGTCCGTGTATTCCAGCGTCATTGTCGCCGGATCGACTGAGGGGTCGGCGGTTGTCCATGTAACAATAGCCTGGCCAGCAGACGGCTCAGTGATTTCGAGTTTCAGGACAGGAGGCACTGTATCAACAAAGACGTCCATTTCCGGAGCACTGCCCTCAATTGGTGTTAGCAGTGAACCTCTGGCATCAGTCATGCGGATGGCGAATGAGTAGTGTCCATCACGGGGGGCTGTGAAAACGAATTTCCCTTTGGCGATGGGAACACTTTGCAGCCTTTCCCAGGTTTTGCCCGAGTTTTGAGAACCGTATAGAACGGCGAAACCTTCAACAGGCTCTGCGGGATCGGAGTTTACCTCGAACGGGATTTCAAACCGTGCTGTATTCGTGATCTGACGCTCTGGTTCCTGGGCTGCCAACGAAGGCAGTTGGAGCGTCAGGCAGGTCGCAATGACCGCACATTCCGCTGATGCCTTGGAAATCCAGGGAATTCCGAACCGCTTAGAATGCCGCATTTCACTCTCCTCCGAAGTATCTCCGCCACAGTGTCTCCCCAGAGTTCCCTGTGGCAGCCGCTTCGGCCTGAGTCGAACAACCAGTGTTGCCACGAAGTCGCGCAATGGCGCGCGCGGTGACCCGTCGGAGTTATCGGGAAACCCGAATTGGGACTTGAGTGAGATCTTCCACTTGTATCAACCAATGGGAAATTACCGTCGTTTGCCCAAAAAACTCAGAAACATTGTCTTTTCGTTACGCAGACCGGAATACCCGGGAATGATTCGCAATTCGTAGAGGTATTTCCAGCAGGAAACTGTCGGGGATTGAGAAGAATCGTGTGTCGCAGGACAAATCTCAGCCTTGTGATGTTGCGAAGCTGAAATTTTGGTGGTGGAGTTGCTGATGTGCGTACCAACAAAAAGGTCCTGTGGGATTTACATCCCACAGGACCTTTCATTTTTTCCGGCAAACCATCAGCCAAATTCAGGGAATTGTCTGATGAGGATGCAATCGCTAATTAATTGCAGGATGAACATGCGGCCTTGGCACAGCCACCGCAAGCGGTTGCTGCTGGGTGCCACACCTTGTGCTCTACAACTTTCTCAACCATCCGGCAGACCTGAACATCAACTTCCTTCTGCTCGGTCTTGTGAGAGCACACGTTGTAGGTGTAAGTTTCTTCGACTGGCACCATCTTGCTGACCATGACCTTTGCGGTCTTCTGTTCCGGCTTGCAGACGGTGACGTTGTACTTGTAGGCAACTTCTTCGTTCACGTGAGAAACAACCTGAACCTTGCGAGTACGTGTTTCTGGCTTGCAAACGGTGACGTTGTACTTGTAGGCAACTTCTTCGTTGACGTGAGAAACGACCTGAACCTTGCGAGTCCGGGTTTCTGGCTTGCAAACGGTGACGTTGTACTTGTAGGCGACTTCTTCCTCAACGTGTCGAACAACCTGCACCTTGCGAGTTTTTGCTTCTGGCTTGCAGACAGTCACGTGGTAGGTGTACTGCTCTTCGCTTGCCTGGCACTCGTACGCGGTGTACTCAACCTGAGTTTCGACCATGTTTGCAACCCAAACGCGGCAGGTTGTCGTTGCAGTTGTACCGCAACCACCACATCCGTTGCAGGAGCCACAACCGCCGCACTTTTTCTTCTTGCAGCCGCAGTCGGATCCGTGATGGCTTGCGCATCCACCGCATGGTGACTCAACAGTTTTCTCTTCCCAATGCCCCTGGTCCTGACAAACGGTGCGAGTCTTCTTGACTGGAACAGATGTATAGACCTTGCGGGTCCCCATGCGTTCTTCTTTCACAGGCACCATAACCGTGTAGGATTCTTCCTTCTCTTCGGTGACGGCCTTGCAAACCATCTTCTTGCCTTCACGTTCTTCGGTGACAGGCACCATGACGGTGTAGGACTCTTCCTTTTCGGAAGTAACAGCCTTGCAGACTGTTTTCTTGCCTTCACGCTCTTCAGTGACAGGCACCATGACGGTGTAGGACTCTTCCTTTTCGGAAGTCACGGCCTTGCAAACGGTCTTCTTGCCTTCACGTTCTTCAGTGACCGGCACCATCACGGTGTAGGTCTTTTCTACTTCTTCGGTAACGCACTTGTGCACTGTGCGAGTTCCGGTCTTTTCTTCCACCACTGGAACACAGACGTTCACAACGCGTTTCTCTGTTGCCATTTCAGGAACAAGAACGGTTTTCTGAACGGTTTCCCATGTTCCGTTTGCACCGCATCCATTGCCACAAGCAGGGCTTACAGCGGTGCCACAACCGCTGTCACATGGTGCTGAACAACAACGGCTGGTCTTCTTTCCGAAGCACCCGCCAGCTTCGGCAGACGCCATCATCGAAAAGGCGAGTGCCAACGAGAAAAAGAAACGCATGCTGTCTAACTCCTCCAGATTTTTGAAATACACCCCTGGGCGACATCAGGAGCACTCGACACACAATCGAAAGGTCCTGCGACAACCGAACACACGAGCTTAACAAGCCCCCTATCTGTTCCGAATGCCGTGATTCGCCTAAGTTGTTAAAAGGATATCACAACTTGAGTAAAATCGGAAGCGAAAAAGTCAAAAAATGAAACAGATGCGGTGTTTGTGGCGGTTGGGTGGTGTGGGTTTATGGGGACTGCTGGGGTGTATGTGGAAAATGCGGTACTGTGTGAATTCAGTAGCTTGTTAGTAGTTTCAGGGGGTGAGCTGGGGCGATCCAGTCTATGAGTGGTGGATCTTGCGTGTTCTTTGTTTTGGGAAATCAGGGTCAGCAACGCGAGTCAGATACTCGATTTTTACGGTGTGTTGTGCATTTGGCGACGAATGTAGGGGAATGACCAGGCGAGGTTGAACAGAGGGCGGCAATCGCTTCCGTACAATGACCTTCGTGTTTTTTTCTGCAAAATTCTCGCCGATTTCACCCGAGCTTTTTGCGTTCTCCCTGAGGTTTTCTACACTCATACCTGGCGAATCGGGCGTTCCGGCCTCGCCGTTCATATTGCCAGACTAATGGGAATTGGTTTGACATGAGGTTTTGCCTTGTTGATCGGGTGGCTGGTATCGTAGCCGGCGAGAGTATTCAGACCTTGAAGCATGTTTCGCTTGCGGAGGAGTACCTTCAGGATCACTTTCCGGGGTTTGCGGTGTTTCCGGGTGTGATGATGGTGGAATGCATGGTTCAGTCGTGTGCCTGGCTGTCACGTTTCACGGATGACTTTCGATTCAGTACAATCCTGTTAAAGCAGGCAAGGGCGGTGAAGTTTAATAACTTCCTGAAGCCCGGTGAGACTCTGCAGGTTTCGGCGACACTGAAATCAAACGGCGAATCTGAGGCCGAATTTATGGTGTCCGGGACGGTGAACGGGCAGTCTGCTGTCAGTGGCCGGCTGTTGCTGTCAAAACAGAATCTGTGTGACATGAATCCGCAGTTGAAGGACAATGATGACCGCCTGACCGCGGCAATGCGTGACCTGTGGGCTCAGTTGTACAAGGGGTGTTAAGCATGGTGGCTTTTCATGTGGTTGTCGAGTATTGAGCGTCTGGCAGCATAAAGTGGATTAGGAAAGTATGGGTTTCTGTGCCGGATCAGTTTTGGGAACGAAATCAACGGAGAGAACGGAATGACGGTTCAAGGGCGAGTGGCATTGGTGACGGGTGGAAGTCGCGGCATTGGTCGAGCGATCGTGGAGTCGCTTGCGCGTGGTGGTGCGAAGGTTGCCTTTGTTTACAATTCAAATTCAGAGGCAGCAGAGGCAGTTGTTGCAGCGCTGAGTGCCGAGGGGCATGATACCTGGGCGATTCAGGCTGACGTACGATCGAAAGAGGCAGCAGACAAAGTTGTAGCTGACGTCGTTGAGAAATGGGGAAAACTCGAGATTCTGGTAAACAATGCCGGTATCATTCGAGACGGGCTTCTGGCGACTATGGACTCGAAGCAGTGGCAGGATGTGATTGACACGAATCTAACCAGTGTCTTCAACTTCTGTCAGGCTGCGTCTCGACAGATGATGTCTCAGCGTTATGGACGGATTATTAACATGTCCAGCGTTGCTGCGGACGTGTCCAATCCAGGGCAGGCGAATTACGCTGCCAGCAAAGGTGGAGTGGAGGGCTTTACTCGCTGTGTTGCGACAGAGCTTGCTCGTCGCGGTGTAACAGCGAACGCTGTGGCACCGGGGTTTATTGAGACTGACATGACGGTTGCGGTGGTGAATGCAGCGGGCGACGAAATCAAAAAGAAAATTCCGGCGCGTCGACTGGGACGTCCGGACGACATTGCAGGTGCGGTAATGTTTTTTGCTGCAGACGAGTCGTCCTATGTCACTGGGCAGATTCTGAAGGTGGATGGCGGGTTGACTTTGGGTGGTCTGTAATCGATCGGGTGCCCGACGTTTGGATGAAGTCCATCCTTTCATCTGCATTTGTTCTTTCAATAAGATGGACCGGTGCACGAGTCGGTTAATGCAAATTGACTGACAATTGTCGGTTCGCCTTCCTGTTTTGCAGGATCTCTGGAACTTGCCGACGATTCCGGCAACAATACGGCTCGGCACTATCGGGAAAACCGGGGGACGGTTTTCCCGACGCAGTGGTGAATATTCGTTGGACGTTGTGTTTTCAACACAGCATCCTCGGAAAAACTGGGTAGATGTTCTGGAAGTGGTCACCAGTCCAGGGCAGACAACATGTGAACTGGTGACAGTGGCCGGTGCGACTTCAATCGCTCTGGCGCAGGAGATGATTCTCGATGGCTTCAGCTGATGAAATTCTTGACAAGGTGCGTGAAACTCTCGTGGACGCACTTGGAGTGGATGATGACGAGGTGACTCCGACGGCAACGCTGATCGGGGACCTCGGAGCAGAATCCATTGACTTTCTGGACATAGTCTTCCGTCTGGAAAAATGCTTTGACATCAAGATTCCGCGGGGTGAGTTGTTCCCGGAGAATCTGGCCACTGCGGATTCCGGCTTTGTGAAAGACGGGAAAGTGACTGCAGATGGGATTCAGCAGTTACGAACGCGAATGCCGCATGCAGACATTGACGCCTTTGCGAAGGATCCGGCAATTTCCCGGATTTCTGACCTCTTCACTGTTGGAATGATTTGCCGATTTGTGGCTGCCCGACTGAAGTAATTCCGGCGGTTCTGACAGGGAGGCCTCTGGGTTGGCCTCCTTGTGCGGACCATATGGAGATGGGATTAAGCACCTCTCAGGTTTCACAGACACTGGCCGGTGGCCTCCTGTCTAACGCTGGAACCTGCAGGGGTGGCTGGGGTTTATTGTCTCGTTTGCTCAGGTTGGGCCTCGCTGTGTCCCTCTGGAATTCAACGATTTTCGGACGGTGGTCGGCGCTCTGGTCATGGAAAAGCAGAGTCTATTTGCGAGCAGCGTGTTGTCGCATGAGAATGTGTCTGGCTGGCAGGGGTTGGTGACGGTCGCAATGAGGGGTTGGCAACAGGTACTGCTGGCGGGTTGAACGATTCCCTGTGAAAACGGTTCATGAGATTTTGAGTGACGGGCTGATTTGCCGAACTACCGCCGGACGCGGGAATTACGACTGCAGTTAGGATCCCTGCTGCCGAGTTGGGTGCAGGAACATTTGGGCAGACTCGGCGTTGTTGGAGTGAGTAACGATGCGATGGTACTGGATTGACCGATTCGTGGAATTTGAGTCGGGCAAGCGGGCGAAGTCGGTAAAGAATGTTTCGCTTGCCGAGGAGCATCTTCACGACCATTTTCCTGGGTTTCCGGTAATGCCGGGTTCCCTGATGATCGAGGGGATGGCACAGACCGGAGGCATATTGCTCGGGGAGCACTTTGGTTTTCGGTACAACGTGATTCTTGCCAAGGTTCCCAAAGTGACATTTCACAGTTGGGCGTGTCCAGGCGATCAGCTGATTTATTCGGCTGAACTGCAGGATGCGCGTGAGGAAGGTGGCAGTGTCACTGTTGAGGCGAAGGTCGGTGACCGATTAGTGGCGACTGCGGAGATTGTTTTCGCGCATTTGAAGACTGACGATCCTCAGTTCAGTCGAATTGATCAGAAGAATTTTGTCTTTCGCATGAACCTGCTGGACATACTGACGGTTGGGAAAGCAGGTCCCGGGGCGTCGTCCACCTGATCGAGTCACAGAAAAAATAGAGGACAGGGAAAGATCTATGAAGCGTCGCGTGGTAGTTACAGGAGTGGGTGCGTTAACACCGGTCGGCAATGACGTACCTTCAATGTGGGAGTCGCAACTGAAGTGCCGGAACGGAGTTGGGCCGATTACCCACTTTGACGCATCACGCTTTCCGACGAAGTTTGCTGCTGAGGTGCGGGGATACAATTTCGAATCACAGGTCGAGGATCCGAAACGATTTGTGGACGCCGGAAGGAACGTTCGTTTCGCGATTGGGGCAGCGAAGCAGGCGGTTGAAGATTCGGGAATTCACGCGAATCCAAAGTTCAACCCGGCCCGTTTTGGTGTTTATCTGGGAGCTGGAGAAGGCCAGCAGAACTTCCTTCAGTTTATGTCCCTTGTTACGGAAGCGTGGCGTGACGGCAAGGTAGACCTGAAGAACTTCACAGAAAGTTTCATCTGTCGGATGAATCCCAGGTTTGAACTGGAGTTGGAGCCGAACATGCCGGCTGCCCATCTGTCCAGCCTGTTCAATGCTCAGGGGCCGAATTTGAACTGCCTGACGGCGTGTGCCGCCTCCAGCCAGGCAATTGGCGAAGCGACCGAAATCATCCGTCGTGGTGATGCTGACATGATGTTGTCGGGCGGAGCTCACAGCATGATTCATCCGTTTGGGGTGACAGGATTCAATCTGCTGACGGCCTTATCGGAACGCAATGATTCACCGCAGACTGCATCGCGTCCATTTGATCTGAACCGGGACGGATTTGTGCTTGGTGAGGGGGCTGGCATGTTGATTCTGGAAGAATTGCAGCATGCCAAAGCGCGCGGGGCGAAGATTTATGGTGAAGTGAGGGGGTATGGCTCCACCGCGGATGCGTACCGGATAACGGACATCCATCCAGAGGGTCGGGGCGCCATCAGTTGTATTCGGATGGCTCTTCGGGACGCTGAGCTGAATCCGGAGGACATAGGCTACGTGAATGCTCACGGCACCAGCACCAAGGTCAACGACCAGGTGGAAACAATGGCAATTAAGGGTGGCCTGGGTGAGCATGCGTGGAAGACGCCGGTCTCCAGCATAAAGAGTATGATGGGGCATTTGATTGCGGCTGCGGGTGCAGTTGAGGCAATCACCTGTCTTTTGGCAATTCGGGACGGAGTTCTTCCTCCAACGGCAAATTACGAGACTCCTGATCCCGACTGTGATCTTGATTACATTCCGAATCAGCCTCGGGAAAAGAAGATCAAAGCCGCGCTCTCAAACAGTTTTGGATTTGGTGGACAGAATGTAGCGCTCATACTGTCAGAGTTTCAGGAATAGTTCCCAGTCGGATGGAGCATAGGTTCGGAACTTTTTCTGAAGCAGACTCTGACGGTTCCAGTACGGATGAGCGTGAAGATGGTTAATTAGCCGTTTTCGCCTCCTGGCCCTGGGAACCGGTGCAGACGGAATCTTCTGAATGCTGGTGACCGGGGGTTGCTCTGTGGCTGTTCTGATTGTAACTGGACTGCTGATTTGTTTGTTGCTGGCGGACCTGGTCGTGATAGGCCGTCTGCTTGTGCCGCGAATCTGCGACTATTTTGAGAAAGCGCCTGAGTTTCATGTGGTCCCGGGGTTTCCGGTTGCGAACGCAGAAACGGTGAGTTTCCGTACGTCTGACGGTTTGAAGCTGCGTGGCAGTGTTTTAAATGCCGACGTGTGCAATCCCCCTGGGCTGGTTGTGTACATGCCGGAACTCAAGGGCAATCACTGGATGGCATCGCGGTATTGCGACGCCCTGATCCGGAAGGGGTACGTCGTATTCGCTTTTGATTTTCGCAGTCAGGGGGAAAGTGATGCCGCGGAAAATTACTCGCCAATCCACTGGATGACAGAATACGAGATGCTGGACGTGGGTGCGGCGATGGAATTCATCGAGTCGCATCCAAAGCTGAGTACTCTTCCGATTCTGACCTTTGGCGTGAGTCGTGGGGGTGTCGCTGCACTGCTTGCTGGCTGTCGTTATCCCAGAGTGCGTGGTGTAATTGCTGATAGTGCATTTGGTACACGCACGATGATTCGGTTTTTCGCAGACCGATTCGTGGATCTGTTTGTGCCTCGCTGGCTGTATCGATTTCTTCCAGAGTGGCATATCGCACGGACGCTTCGGAAAGCGGTCGCAGTGAGTGAATCGCGGCGTGGATGTCGCTATGTGCACCTTGAGGATGAAGTCAGTGGACTGGAATCTGACAGTGTGCTGTTGATTTCAGGCGGGGCTGATACGTACGTCTCACGCAGTGTTGCCCGGCGAATTCAATCGCTGGCTGGGCCCGGTTCGCACTTGTGGATAGCTCCGCGAGCGAAACACAATATGGCCAGAAGTGTTCACTGCAACGAGTATGATCGTCGTGTGGTTGAGCATGCGGCAGCGTGTCTGCAATCTGAGACGCAAGCCAGACGTGCAGCTGTTTCTGGTGAAATCGCAACATCGGACAATAGTTGATCTCGATTCGCTGCCGGCCGGTTTTGATTATGCCGATCCGATGATCGGATGGGCTGAACTGCGAGATCGCCTCAACGATGTGTGAAAATACCAGAAAGCCCGGGCAGCAGGGATTCTGCCGGGCTTTCTGATTCGGAGGAGGTTTCGTGGTGAGCAGCAGGGAACCGATGTATTGATCACCAGTTATTGCACGTCGAACCAGCCGGGAGCAAATTCGCAGTGGAATAAGTTCGGGTGCGGTGCCGATCGTTCTGATTCCCTGGCCCCTGCGGTCAGGAGTCAGTTTGCGAGCAAGGCTGTCACGTGGCGTGGCTGTTCAGTCGAACAGATTTGGCAAGCGAAAGCCGGGGGCTTTCGCCTGCCTGACGACTGGTTTGGCTCCCTTGCCTGCAGACGCGGTCCGCACTGTTCTCGCGGGTACTGACTGGGTCGCTGCGGTAGCGACTGTCTGCTCACTGACTGTAGAAGAAGTCGATGCGGCCATGTGCATTCTGTGGTAGCATCCGTTCCCACAGGTCGTGCATGTTCTTGAGTGAAACTGTGACGGATTTGGAACGGGTGGGATCATGTCCGGCCGTGGCTGCCACGTCGGCACTTTGTGGTAATAGTATCCGAGTTGGGTGGTATCTGTAGGTTGGGCGACCACAGGATACTGAGCCGTGAAGCCACCACCTGGGCTGCCGTAGAACGTGCCCGGCAATGTGTTTGCGTACCATGCCCAGTTGTGATTGACTGGGTAGTTCACTGGCGGGTTCCAACCGGAATCCGGGTACAGCCGTATTTTGTTGAGGCAGCAATTGCAGCTGCCATCATCGCATTGTCCCGACTGACAGTTATGATCGCATGTCTGGTACCCGATCACAGTGCCTGTCGGAGATGAATGCCCGGACGCGTGCTGAGCCCTTGAAGAGGGACAGCAGGTCAAAAGCAGCACAGCGGTCAGAAATACGCTAGAGAAGAGTTTCATAAAACCAGACTCCGGTTTAACCATTTCTTGTCCATCTGCGGTTGTATGCTGAAGCAGGAAACCGCGTAGGGACAGCCAAAGAGATCGTCGACACGAGAGCAATTTCGGAAGTGACAGAGGCGACTTCAGTGATCCTGCTTTTTCTGCAGCTTTGATCACCAGGACTGACAGTTCAGGGGCCGGGCCGAAGTCTGCGGGTTCCATGTCCCGATGGTGGTAATGCGACTTGCAGGCACTCCGGAACTGTAGTTGTACTGGTAGTTTACTGTGGGCGCCAGCGGCACGGTGATGGGCATACCGTACTGACCTGCACCGTAAAGCTGTGTGTCAGCGGGATTCACGTAATCGGGACGGTCTGCGTATGTCGTATGATACTTTCCGAAGAGTGGCAGCCCCTGGCCGCAGTTTCCCGACGGGATTGTCCATCCAAACAGGCAGTCGAAAAGTGAGCCGTCGCCATAGTTTCCGTTGCCTGGTCCGTGGTGACCGCCATTGCACTGGCAGGGGTTGCAGTGGCAATCGCTGCAGAACATCATCTGTCGACCGCTGGCATCACAGCCGGCGATCCACTTTTTGTTGTTCTGAGGACGATAGATTCGACCATTGTGGCTGGGGCCTGCGTGCAGTCCGTTGAAAGAGCCGACGTGGGCTACTCCATAAGAGCCCTGACCATTCGGCCCATTTCCACCGTGAGTTCCTGTACCGGCGGCATTGCGACCCCCGGCTCGGTTGCCGAACAGTCCATTGTGAGAACCGAAAAGGCCGCGTGAATTTCCAGAGCCTGAGTGTCCAAAGAGGCCATCTCCGGAGTTGCCGAAAAGTCCGTGGGTTCCGGCATGGTTCGGGTGCCCGCCGCTGGCTCCACCATTCCCAGCGGAACCGTTGTTGCAGCCTTCACCGTCATTGCAGCCGTCACCGTTGTCGCAGCCTTCACCGCCACCGGAACTACCGCAGCCTGATCCTGCCCCGTGTTCATCACTGGCACAGCCAGATTCCGCTGCGCAGTCGCCATCGGGAGCGCAGCTTTGCAGAGAGAAGTAGCTGGTCCGTTGAATCGCGGGACTCAGTGGTCGTGGACCGGAGGCTCTGTCAGAAATTCTCGCAACACCGTCTTCAGCGAAGGAGACACCTGAGGCGGAAACCATGCAGGCTGCTACAGCCATGCTGAACAGTTTTTTTGCGGAGATCATAGATCACCTGAAGCGGGTTAGAGTCTTACCTCGGGGTGCAGACCACAGTGCCGGCATTACAGTATGATGCCTGCGGACACTGTGAGCTGATGAAAGAAACGGAGCTTTTCCTCGGAGAGTTTTCAGCAACCGTAACAAACGGGTTTTTAAGCAATGGTGTTTCGGCCATCACGGTTCAACGCAGATGGCTGATTATGCAGATCAAATCGCCCTTTTTTCAGCAACGACTTCCTGGTGGAAAATCCAGGGGCGCTGCTGTGGTGGCAAAGTGTTTTGACATGCGGTGTTCAATACGCGTTCGATTCGACTGACCTCAGTTGTGCTGCGGGAAATCGCTTTTCGGAACGTTAGCCCTTATTCTCAGCGAATAGCTGGTGGAGTGAAGAACGAGAACGGGCTGATGTGAGACTTGTATTTGACATCCACTTCTGTGCCTTTGAGTTTCCAGTTTTCCTGGGACCAGACACCGAAGGGAGTGACCATCCAGCCGCCATGAACCTGATAGTAATACGGGCCGTACATTGCTTTGTACTGATGAGGATAGAGCATTTCGTGCGGTTGAAATGCAGGGTTCACGATCGAGGTACCACCTACCTGATGGGGAATACCAGGGAGAGGTGCTGGATAGAGCGAAGCTCCTGTCTGGGGATAACCCTGACCGTAGGCCATTGTCGCGACTGGAACAGGTTGTGCCTGAACGGTTGTTGCTGCGGGAGCAGACACTGGGCGAACAGGCAGATTGGATTGGTGCGCCTTTGCTACGAGTGACGCACTGGATTTTCGTGGCACAGGTCCGCGTCGGAGTTGAGCAGGTTTTTCGCTCGATGCTGCAACTGTCGCCTGCGTCGTGTTGTGGGAAGCCTTATCCTGAGGACCGCCGGAAGTGCGACGGATTGAGACAGACTGACGCTCTGCGTCACTCACAACGGCTCGCTCAACCGCGGCGTGCGTAGAAGCGGCAGACTTCTTGTTCTTCGCAACTGAAGACGATTTTTCGGATTGCTTTGCCGTATTGTCTGAAGCATTGCTTCGGCTTCGGAACCAGTTTACGAATCCCGATGGTGTGGGTTTTTGGGCAGGCCTTTCTTCTGCGAAGACATTGCCAGTCCCAAGTACGCTGATGGTCAGCGCCAGAATCCCTTTGCGAATCATATCAGCCCCCTCCGTGGATTGGCCGTCAAATCTGCCCCAGCCTGTGTCCGAATTCCTTTCGGACAGCGTTTCAATGCAAAACCGGGCATTTTGGGGCAGACGAGCCTGATCACTCTCAGGACATCTCTCTGTCTTCCGAAGACTGTTCCCGGAATACAGAATTGAGAATCTTCCCCCATGCAGTAATTCGGAAGACCTGGTGACTGTGAATGAGTAATAGGTGCGTTGAGCCCCTGTGAAAAAGACAGCAGAACAGTTGTCTGCCCGTTATCTTCAATGATCCGCATATTTTACCCAGACAGCTTGTCTTTCCCCGGATTCATCGCAGGTCGGCGCTGTGTGCCATGTCGCGATCGTTTATAGTGAGGGGCGAAAAACTGTGTTGTTTTGCACGTAAGCGTGGCGAGCTTCCGGATTGGAAGCTTGAAGCATTGTGTTTTGTGTGCGTGTGTCAAAGGGGCATCCGAAAAGTGTTTTTTCGTTCCTACGGACGCTGAAGAACATTGAATTCAATTGACAGAAAAAGGGCGGCGGAGTGGCTCGCAGAAAGATAACAGATCGGGGAGATGGTTCACCGTTAGGTGAAGGGGATCAACCTGATGCCAATGTGCAGTTTGTCCCGATCAGTGATGAAACTCGCCGACGGTACCTGAACTACGCATTGTCTGTGATTACATCCCGCGCGCTGCCAGACGTGCGTGACGGATTAAAGCCCGTGCAGCGGCGCATCCTTTACGTCATGTTTGATCGACTTCGGCTGACATTCGATGCCAAAACCCGTAAGTGTGCCAAGATTTGCGGTGATACGACAGGTTCATTTCATCCGCATGGCGAAATTGCGGTCTATGAAGCCCTGGTTCGTATGGCTCAGGATTTCACCCTGAGGTACCCGCTGGTCGTTGGCCAGGGAAACTTTGGTTCGATCATGGGGCTTCGTGCAGCGGCATCCCGATATACTGAGGCGAAGTTGTCGCGGCTTGCGGAAAACCTGATGAATGAGCTCCGTTTTGATACGGTGGCCATGCGTCCGACGTATGATGCGGCAGATCAGGAGCCGATTGTTCTTCCTGCGAGGTACCCTGCCCTTCTGGTGAATGGGTCTTCCGGAATTGCGGTAGGCATGGCCACGAATATGCCCCCGCATAATTTGGGGGAGGTGATGAAAGCCGCCGTGCATCTGGTAGAAAATCCGGAAGCAACCGTTGCACAGCTGATGCGATTTGTGAAGGGGCCCGACTTTCCGCTGGGCGGTCGTATTGTCACGGACAAGGCTCAGCTGCGAGAAATGTATGAGACCGGCCGTGGATCGATAAAAATGCGCGGGGAGTGGAAGTTTGACAGGCAGGGAAAGAAAGAGGATCCCAGTCGTATTCTGATTTACTCAATCCCCTATGGAGCAACCACGGGGCCCTTGATGACGGAGATTGGCGATTTGATTGCAGCAAGGAAGCTGCCGCAGCTTGAATCAGTCAATGATGAAACAAACGAGGAAAACGGGCTGCGTATCGCGATCGATCTGAAACCCGGAGCGGATCCGGAAGCGGTCATGGCGTATCTGTTCAGGCATACCTCGCTTGAGCAGAATTTTGGGTACAACGCGACCTGTCTGATACCTTCAGAGCATGGTCAGACGATACCGCGTGTTCTGAGTCTGAAAGAGCAGCTGCAGTATTTTCTGGACTTCCGCCTTGTGACGGTGCAGCGGCGGCTGGAGTATCAGCTGGAGCAACTTCGCCGACGGATCCACATTCTGGAAGGTTTCGCGATTGTCTTTGACGGGCTGGAGCGTGCGTTAAAGATTATCCGTGCGAGTAATGGGAAGAAGGATGCCGCGCAAAAGCTGATGGCAGAGTTTCCGCTGGATGATGTGCAGACAGACGCCATTCTGGAACTTCAGCTGTACCGGATCTCAAAGCTGGAGATCAACCGTATTCGGGAAGAACTGGCAGAGAAGCAGGCTGAGGCGGCACGGATTGAAGCGACATTGAAGTCAAAAACAAAAATGTGGACGCTGATTACGACGGAACTCGAAGAGGTCGCTGCAAGTTTTGCGGATCCGCGACGGAGTGAACTGGGATCGGCTGAGGAAATTGTGGATTTCGATCCTCAGGCCTACATCATTCGGGAAAACACCAATGTTGTTGTGACGAAGGACGGCTGGATAAAACGCGTTGGGCAGCTCAGCAGTGTGTCCAGAACACGTGTGCGTGAAGGTGATTCGGTGCTGACCGTTGTGCCCGGAAGTACCCTGGATCACGTCGTTTTCTTTTGTACTGACGGAATCGCTTATACTTTGCCCATCGATCAGTTGCCGATCTCGTCCGGGTACGGAGAGCCGCTGGCGAAGCGCGCAAAGATGCAGGATGGTGTCAGCGTTCTGGCTGCGATGACAACCGATTCGCGATTTGTGACAGATCTGGCAACGGTCGGTGATGGTGTCGGGCTGACACTGCTGATTGCATCCCGCAGTGGGCAGATTATGAGATTACCTTTTGAATTATTCCGGACCCTTTCGACGAAGTCGGGGCGAAAGTTCTGTCGCCTGAGTAAGGGGGATCAGGTGATTTATGTGGACCTTGTGCGGGAAGCCGAGACCGTGTTTATTGCTTCAAAGAAGGCCCGTGTTCTGCACTTTCGGATTGATGAGGTTCCCGTTCTTGGTAGTGCCGGCAAGGGTGTTCGAGGGATTAAGCTGGAAGCCGATGACGAGGTACTTGGCGTCGTGCAGTTGTCGCGTCCCAGCGATGTACTGCGGGTCCGTAATGACAATGACAGCATTCTTAGCTTCGGGCAAACCAAATATCAGGTCAATTCCCGAGGCGGTCGTGGTGTGAAAACAAGTTCACGAACAAACTTTACAGAGATCATTCAGCCAGAAATTCAGCTTGTAGACTGGAGTGAACTGGGGGGAGTTGGTGAATGAACGTTTCTCCGGGCCCTGACAGAGAATCACTCTGCCGGGGCGAAAAGCCCGGAACACCGTGGGCGTGGCTCTGTCGGGGAAGTCGCCCGTCGTAAACGACCTTCGTGATGCACTTTCGCAAGCGGGCTACTGAATAAACAAAAACTCATTACTGTTCAGCAAAACTCGACAGTATGCGTTTAATCCGTGCTGCTGAACGAAGGGTTCACCCAGTTGCAAGTCTTCCTCAGAAGCCGAGCGTCCCAGTGCCAATTCCGTCAGATAAGTGATTTGTGATCGCGGATTGACGCCTGCTTCTGCCTTTGTTCTTTCTGCAAGGGCATCCGACATTCGAAAGATCAAATCATTGTTCATCAGGGCAAGGGCCTGCAGTGGCGTGGTCGTATTGGCGCGTTTCTGGGCTGCCGCTGAGGGATCGGGGCAATCGAAGGTATCAAGAAATGGATTTCTGCCTCCGCGAGGGGAGAAGCGATAGATTGTGCGTCTCCAGACCGGTTCGTCGCCTTCGACCAGTGGATCGTAGAAGTTGCTTCCCTTGAACTGGAAATGCCGCATATCCCGATAGCCGCGGCCACCTGTCTGGCGATCCAGTTTGTTTGTGATGACCAGCATTGTGTCTCGAATATCCTCTGCCTCAAGTCTCAGCGGAGATTTTCTCCAGAGCAGTCTGTTGTCTGCATCAATCTGCATCGCATCGCTGCGCAATGAGGACGATTGTTTCCACGTGGCGGAAGTGAGAATCAGGCGATGGAGCGACTTAATGCGAAAGCCGCTGCTGCGAAATTCGGAGGCCAGCCAGTCCAGCAGTTCCGGATAGACAGGACGTCCTCCGTTAAATCCGAAGTCCCCAGGGGTATTGACAATGCCCTGGCCAAAGTGATAGTGCCAGACACGATTTACCATAACCCGCGAAAACAGTGGATTTTCCGGGTGAGTGATCCATGAAGCCAGTGCCTTTCTTCGCTCACGCCCGTCAGAGTTTGCAGCCAGGCCAAAGTCTGGATTAACGGGGGCGACTGCGCGAATTCCTGAAGGGCGAACGGCTTCTCTCGGTTGGGACACATCGCCACGATTCAGCACGTGTGTGATGCCCGGGTCCCCGCTGATACATGTGTAGAGTGAAGCGGATTGGGACGCACGAATCTGCTCCAGGATTTCTGCCTGCCGTGTAATCGTTTTTTCAAGCGTCGTGAGATGGGACTTTTGTTCGTCGGTCATAGCCGCCAGTAATTGAGCCGGAGATACAATGGAACTGTCTCCGGAGGCTGCAGAGCCTGCCACTTCGTCTGCTGATAAGGCGCGATCGTACAATCTGGCACGCTCAATTCGTCCTTTCAGCATCCGATTGCCTCCGGCTGGCGCGTGCCGCATTCCAAAGGCAATCTGGGTCGTCAGTTCGGGGAAAGTCTGAATATCCCCCGGGCGATAGGGATTTCCGTAAGGCGTGCCATTTCGGTACCCTGTGATCTGTCCATTCTCAGAGTACACAATTGCGAGGTGAATGAATCGGGTCTGCGCTTCGGTTTCTTCTGTCCCATTGAACGAGGCCGTTCGTACAAAGCCATTACTTCCCGCCATCCACCGCAGAGGTTCGCGTTCCGCAAAGACGATCGCGTCAAAGATCGTGCCGTCGACGGTCTGCAGGCTGATAACGCCACCGCCGCCTTGATCCAGACCATCGAGCTGAACCCAGGCTTCCAGAGTTTTCTCTCGAAGCGACTTCTTCAACGGTGAAGTTTCCACCCAGGCGTTTTGTCCGTCCAGCACGAGACAGCCATTTTCCAGTCGGGCACTGCCTTTCAGAGTCGCATGAAGTTCGCCAGCCGCATCATTGAGATCTCCGTCGAATTCCCAGGCAGCGAAGGGTGCTGGGGCTACCGGTGCCTGCTGCTGACCATTCCGGCGTTTTTCGATGATTGATGTGCGAATTGGGTCCAGCAGTTGTCGCTTTTCTTCTGTGGCCTGGGCTCGTGTAGCCTCGGCCAGAGCGAGCTGCTGCTGCTGTTCTGCCGTCAATGGGACTGTTAGATTTTTTGTACCATGTTTGACATCTGACAGTGCAGCTGACAGCTGGTAGTATTCCCTTTGAGAGATGGGGTCGAACTTGTGGTCGTGGCAGCGGGCGCAGTTGACAGTCAGGCCCAGAAACGTCTGTCCCACGACAGCCACCAGATCTTCCATCTCGTCCTGCGCCATGGACATTCGCATTTTTTCGCTGGAAGGAAGCGTGGTGTTGTGTGCCCCTGCGACCAGAAATCCTGCTGCCGCCGCGGCCTGAAGGCGTTCCGGCTGAATGAGATCTCCGGCAATTTGCATGCGAACAAATTCGTCGTATGGCAGATCCTGATTCAGTGCATCAATCACCCAGTTACGGTAGGGCCATGCGTTATCCCGCGGCTCGTCGTATTCAAAGCCATTGCTTTCTCCGAAACGGACAACGTCCAGCCAGTGGCGAGCCCATCGTTCGCCATAATGAGGTGAGTTCAATGTGCGATCAACAAGGTTTTCCCATGCCTGCGGAGATCGATCGTCGAGAAATTCAGAGATCTGTTCGCGAGTGGGGGGCATACCCAGCAAGTCGAAGAAGAGCCTGCGAATCAGCGTGCGACGGTCAGCTTCAGGAGAGCGAGAAAGCGATTTCAACGCAAGTCCGGATCTGACAAAACTGTCGATGGGGTTCTGATCAGAGGGATCTGCCGCCGGAGGATCGTGTTTTGCCAGGGGCTGCAGTGACCACCAGTCAAGTCCGGCTGTGGCCTCGGAGGAAAAGCGAAACGGGTCAATGGTTGCGGTTCCCCATTGAGCGCCTTCTGCAATCCACTGTTTCAGGAGTTGTTTCTCTGCTTCCGGCAGAGGCTTCTTTGGAGGCATTTCATCCTGCAGGACTCGCTGCAGCAGCAGACTGTCTGCTGTGGACCCCGGGAGCAGGGCTGGCCCGCTGTCACCGCCACGGAGCAGGCCCTCTTTGGTATCCATGCGAAGCTGTGCTTCAGGGGCATCAGCGCCGTGGCAGCCCAGACAGCGCGAGGCGATGATCGGGGCAACCTGCCGGTCGAAGTCCAGAGACTGTTTTTCTGTGCGAGGTTCATCGCTGCCGCTGACCGCGTTATTTGTGAGTAACAGCAGGAGTGGAAACAGGATTCCGGACAGCAGGGGTTTGTAAACTACGATGGGAGAGATCTTGCGAGGGTCAGACATGATCGCGTCCTGTTGACTTCCGCAGCAAAGTGCGGACAGGTATGGGGGGCGAATGCCAGCCACCGGGAGGAATCCGTTTTTACGAATCCCTGTCCGACAGACGACGCAGCGATCATAACGCAAATTCGATGGTGATACACTCGGAGAGGAAACTTTTGATGGCGATTACACACATCCCGTAACACCGGCCGCGCATCCCGTACGTCGTCAAGGAGTCAGGCCATGGTAATTTCGGAACCAGTCGACAAAACGCTGCACTCCCATTTCGATGGGAGTTGATGGCTTGAAGCCGACATCCCGTACCAGTGCATCAATATTGGCGTAGGTTGATACAACATCTCCCGGCTGCATCGGCAGCAGATTTTTTCGGGCCTTGATTCCCAGCGCAGTTTCAATCGTTTCAATCAGATACAGGAGTTCCACTGGCTGATTATTACCGATGTTATAGATTCGGTAAGGGGCCGTGGTGGATTCGTGTTCGAGGGATTCGGTGACCGCGGACGCTGTTGGAATGGTATCATTGGTCCTGATGACTCCCTCCACGATATCGTCGATATAAGTGAAGTCACGCTGCATGTGACCGTGATTGAAAACATCGATCGGCTTCCCTTCCAGAATGGCTTTGGTGAACAGCCACATTGCCATATCCGGTCTTCCCCACGGTCCGTATACCGTGAAGAATCGTAGTCCGGTGGTTGGGAGTGCAAAGAGGTGGCTGTAGGTATGGGCCATCAGTTCGTTTGCTTTTTTCGTCGCCGCATACAGACTGACCGGATGATCCACTCGGTCTGCAATGTCAAACGGGATTCTGCGGTTGGCACCATAGACGGAACTGGATGACGCATAGGTCAGATGACGTGTCTGGTGATGACGACAGGCCTCAAGGATATTGACGAACCCCACCAGGTTCGAGTCAGCATAGGCGTGAGGATTTGTGAGAGAAAACCGGACACCAGCCTGAGCTGCAAGGTGGATCACCGAGTCAAACTGGTGTTTGCTGAACAGACTGCGAATTCCCGCCTGATTTTCCAGTGCCAGTTCTTCAAACTGAAAGCCTGCTGAGCTTGAAATCTGTTCCAGACGATCTGTTTTGAGCGTTGGACTGTAATAGTCATTGAGGTTGTCGATACCAACAACCTGATCACCGCGTTCCAGGAGTTTTTTTGCGGTGTGCATGCCGATAAAGCCAGCCGCGCCGGTTACCAGAATTTTTGACATGTTAAGGGCCTGTTTGTCATGGCAAAGTGAACTTTTTTGATACGACGGAAGATCGCGTGCAGGGTCGCACAATCTTCCGGTTTAAGCAGGCAGCAGCACCGTCCCGGAACATGTGGCTGCCTCGGTGGAATCCTACACAATTCGAAGCGATTGGTTGAGAGGAATTTCCGGTTGAGCGATGAAGCGGAAGGGCAGCCGTCGTCTAACAAGGGGTTTTGCCACAATTCGCAGATTTTTTACAAAAGGAACACTCGGACAGGCAAAGACGCATTCGTTACCTGCACGTTTAATCGCTGCATTGTAATTCCTCGAGAATGTTCTGTCTGGCCGCTGCTATCGCCTGTTTCGGGAAGAATTTGGTGCTCTGTGATGACAGCCACCCTGAAACTGCCGCCATGGATTTCAGATGCCGCCCAGCATGGTAGCTGGAACACGGCCCTGCGTGGAGTTGATCGTTGACATCGGTCACACGGAACCAGCAGCCAGCCAGTGAACTTCACCGAAGCTTGCTGCCTATTCCGATCTTACAACGATATGATCACGTTGTGACTCCAGCGGCGTCGGGTAATCAGACCGGGAGTGAACACCGCGGCTTTCCCGTCGCTCCAGCGCGGCAGCCGCCATCGCTCGCCCAACAAGAATCATATTCTGTAACTCCCATCCAGCCGGTTCATTCAGATCTCTGCGACAAACATAATTGGCCCAGAAGTCCAGTTGCTGGCAGGCTCCTGCGAGATCGTGTTCGTTGCGCACAATTCCGACACTGCGTCCCATCAGGCTGCGCAGCGAATTTCGAAGGTCTGACAGGTCGAGTTGCTCGTGACTTCCCGGCGTTTCTCTGTCGATCTGCCATTGCAGCCGGGGTACCGCAAACTGATCGGCCATGCTCAGGGCAGCTTCTGACGCATTTTTGCCGCAGCGAAGCCCGAAGACGACGCCTTCCAGAAGACTGTTACTGGCCAGGCGGTTGGCGCCGTGCAATCCGCTGGATGTGACTTCGCCAGCTGCCCACAACCCCTGCAGCGATGTGTGACCCTCTGGATTTGTGATGAGCCCGCCAATCATATAATGGGCTCCAGGACGTACAGGAACTCGATCTCTGGCGAGATCAAGTCCGAAGTCTGCACAGACCTTTCCGATGTGCGGAAATCGCTGCCGAACCTTTTCGGGGCCGATGGTTGAGAGATCCAGATAAACACAGGGATGCGACGTTTTAGCCATCTGTTCAGTGATGGCCTGACTGACGACATCTCTTGGGGCCAGTTCGCCCGCCGGATCGTAGTCCTGCATAAAGCGATGCCCACGGCAGTCCAGCAGGTGCGCGCCTTCTCCGCGAACGGCCTCTGTAATCAGGTGTCTTGAGCTTCCTGCAATATACAGAACTGTTGGGTGAAACTGCATGAACTCCATATCCCGAAGATCGCAGCCCGCTCTCAGCGCCGCAGCATGGCCATCGGCCGTTGCAATCTGAGGATTTGTTGTTTCGCGATACAATGCCCCTGCGCCGCCCGTGCACAGAATCGTCTGTTTCGCCCAGACGAATGTCCGTCCGTGATTGGCGTTCCAGACCAGTGCACCGCGGCAGACGTTGTCTTCGGTCAGCAGGTCAATGGTAAACGTTTTTGGCCACAGATCGATATGAGGCTGCTCCATCACCAGCCGATTCATGGCACGCATGACTTCCTGCCCGGTGGCATCACCCAACGCATGCGCAACGCGAGCGTGACTATGCCCGCCTTCCAGTGTTAGTGCCAGTTCTCCGTCGACGCGGTCAAAATCCGCACCGAACGAAATCAGTTCACGAATACGTTGTGGGGCTTCGCGAATAACCAGTTCAACGATGTCACGATGACAAAGTCCCTTTCCGGCGGCGATCGTGTCTGACACATGGCTTGCAAAGTCGTCCAGAGGTCCCAGAACACCGGCAATTCCGCCCTGTGCATAGGCACTGTTGGAATGCTGCAACGCATCTTTTGTGAGTACCACGGTTCGAAGCGACGGATCGACTGATAACGCTGCCCGAACACCAGCAATGCCGCCACCAATGATCAGCACGTCAGTGAACAGGTGCGGCACGCGTTTGGGGTGCGACGGGACAAGATATCGCCCGAAGGATGGAATCGTAATGTGTCGCTGATTCATGGTTTCAGGGTGCTCATAGCAAAGCTGTCGTTTATCTGTGACGCGTTTCTCTTCTATGACCGATGCAAATGCCTGAAAAGGTCCACTGCGCCACTTTCTGAATTCTAAAGACCGATCCTCTCAGGTCCGCGGCCCCGCAGTGTCTGCTGTTGTGCTTTGCCGATGATTCTGATGTCGGGCATTTCCTTTTCCAATTCTATGACATCACTGCACTTTTTTAATACAGAGCAGACAACGGAAGCAGATCGTCCATACAACGTTCGCTGGCCAGTCGCGCTGCCGCAAATGCCGGCGCACAGGCACTGACGTTTCGAACAAACATCACGGAAAGATCCGTGACCGTGGAAATCCCTTCATCATGGAGCGTGGCAATGGCCTTTTCTGCCATCCATCCACCGCTGCCGCTGATGAGAATCTGCACGGAGTGATGTTCGGCGACAGGAACCTGCTGACGGACAGCGGCCAGTTGCTTTCTGATTGCATGCGCAATCTGATGAATCTGACGTTCCGCTACATACGCCGCAACTCCCTGAATCTGCGCTTCGCTCAGATCCGTTGAGTCACAGCAGATCTGATGAGCCAGCCGGTTGAACGAGGCAGAACGCAGGGCCGGTCGACCGTCTGCCGTATCAAGATCGCTGGAATCCTCCGGAAGATCCCCGTTCAAAAGATGCACATCCAGCGATGTGGCAAATAACTCCGCAGCCACCGGGACTGATTGATTGACGGATGAGCCCGGTGGAACGGCAAGTGGAACTGTTTGAACTATCGCACACACCGGAGTGCGTCGGGCTCCGGTGTACACCAGTTCGGAGGAAATCAGTCGTTGCAGGTCCGTGAGTCCCGCAGGCATGGGAACGCCGTCGATCAGCGGAATGATGTCCGTGGTCGTTGAACCCACATCTATCATCAGCGCCGGGCCAGCGGGCACTGCCCTGCCCGCCCAGGTCGCGAGTGCGTGCCAGTTAGCTGCAGCAACGAGTTCAGGCAGCTCAAGGGCATCGTCAGGCTCTGCAAACTCCCCGGACGTCAGCCAGACGCGTACCGGAATTCCCGAGAAGACCTCAGTCACAGTCCGGATTATGAAGGCGACCCCGTCAGCTCTCGTCGGGAAACAGTCGGCCAGTTCGGCTGTCATTGTCAACGCGACCAGATCCGGTGGTGTGCTTTTGGGTATCTGCAGCTCCCTAAGGATCCGTGGAAGCTGTTCCGGATGCTTCCAGATTGCAAAGGGGACCGTGCGGGATTCTCCATCCGCTGTCGCTGCTTTGATGTTTGCCCCGCCGATATCGATGCCAAGAACCTGCACGGCTGCTCCGTCTGAAAAACATGAATCTGATACGCCAGGGCCGTTCGATGAACCACGCTGAATCCCCGCCGTTTCCACACAGCGAAAGATCCCGGGCGAGCCATTCGTGTTTGCGTGTACTCACCCCCGGCAGGCATTTTATGTCTGTGTGAAGTTTCGACCACAGCACGATTCAACGCAACTGCGGCCGGGTGGGATTTCCGAAGTGACGGGGAATGTCCCGGCCGGGAGACGATTCTGGTGATCGTCCGATCCGGCAAACGACCACGCTCCCTGTTTTTTTGCTCCGCCCGTACTACGGCAAAACCCCGATACGACAGCAGCGACAGACGCAGATTCTGCCGAAAGGCTACCGGGCTGGGGCGTCATTCGCCTTTCGGTGTCCAGGTGACTCGGGCCGGTCCGGCAGAGATGACGGTTTTGCTGACAACGCTGCCAGGCGTCGCCCGAAATTCGTCCGATACCTGAAAAGGGTTGAAGTCTGTTGGGGTGAGTCCGTGGTTCGAATGGCTGATCGGGGGAGATTTTCCGGCCAGAACAATTCGCGTCACGCTCTCGTTCAAGGTCCGCTGTCTGTTTCCAACGCCTGAGTGTTCACTATGCGACCAAATCGAAACCTGCCTGCCTTAGTGCTGATGCTGACAGGCCTGTTTACCGGGGCCGGGATTTCAGCAGAGGAAATTTCCTGGTCGACTGATATTGAACAGTCGCTGCAGGATGCCTCCGAATCCGGAAAACCTGTCCTGATGCAATTCACCGCGTCATGGTGCGTCTACTGCAAACGTATGGAAAAAAATACGTTTACAAATGAAGCGGTGGCTGAACGCATTGGAGAAGATTTTGTCGCCATCAAAGTCGATGCCGACGAGCATAAGGATCTGATTCGTGATCTGGAAATTAAAGGACTGCCTGCAATTCTGATTGTGTCTCCGGATCTCCAGGTGATTCACAGAATCTCCGGTTTTCAAACCGCGGAAGCACTGATGACCGAACTGAATAAGGTTGATCGTGCATCCGCGAAGCCGCCATCCAGTGGCACCCGTTTGGCTCAGAATTCCGGGGTAAGGTCACCCGGGAAAACAAATCCTGCTGTCCCCGCTTCCACCAAACCGGCAACCTCTAAGCCAGTACCCTCCAAACCTGCCCCGGCAAAGCCAGCCTCGGAGGTTGCGCGGAGGCCAGTGAGACCGGTGAGTCGGCCCATCGCACCGAGGGATGTTGCGGAGTTGCCACGATTGAATGTCGAGCCTGAACTGCCGGAATCCGGCAGAGGAAATCAGAAGATTGCCGACGTCTTTGATGACGTCGAGTCAGATGTTGATGCCCCAACAGGAACACCCCGTCGGGAGGGTGCGTCCGGAAATACACGCAAAGAAACTGCCGCTGGTCTGAGTCGACGATCAGCACAGAAACAAAACACAGTCAAAAACCCGGCTTTCGGCGGCATGTCGCTGGTAAGTGCCGTGACGGAGCGCAGTCTGACAGAAGGTTCCCCCGATTTTCAGATTCGCTGGCGAGACCATTTACTGTACTTTACTTCGCAGGAAGAGCTAAAAGCGTTTCGAGCGGAACCCGAAAAATACTGGCCGATGCTGGATGGATCCTGTGCCGTCACCATGCTGCGGACAGACAAGGAGGTTGAGGGGAAGGTCGAATTTGCAGCCATGTTTCGTAAACAGGTCTGGCTGTTTGCCTCTGAAGAGGAGATGCGGGAATTTGTGACTTCCCCGGCAGATATCGCCGACGAGGTAGGTCATTTGTCTGCAAAGTAAGCCTCCGAAATTGCCGCCAGACATGTTTTCTCAGGTTGGTGAAATTCCCGCGGAATCTTCTTGCGAGGCTCCGATTTGAAGGTATCCTGTCGAGTGGTGTATTAGATAACTCCCTGGGGACTATCGTCTGCAGCCAGGTGCCGTTGGCAGGTCGAAGCGAATCACTCAAGCAGGAAGTACAGGAGTAATTGTGAAGACAGTGCTTCTGATGCGACATGCCGAGGCGTCTGAAGAGATGGCCGGGCAAACAGATTTTGACCGATGTCTGACCGCCGACGGTATTGCCGTGACCCGGAAAACCGCTGACATTGCAAAGGCACTTGGCCTGAAACCGGATCGTGTCGTTGCTTCGGCAGCCGTCCGGACTGCACATACTGCTGCACTGATGTCGGCAACTCTGGCCCCTGCCGCTCCCATGTGTTTGCTCGCTGAATTGTATGCTGCTCCGGCAGAGGCATTTGCTGACGTACTTTCACAGCAGTGTTTCCCTGACGAAAACTGCGTTCTGATTGTCGGGCATAATCCCGGAATCGCGATGCTGATGTCAGTCTGGGCTGGTCGAGTAACAAAGGTGCCTCCGGCAACTGTCATGGTCCTTCAGTTTGAGACGGACGACTGGCTCGCCGCTCTCAGGTCTCCCTGTCAGTTGATTCACCTGATTCGTGATGCTGCCATGGTGCTGTGAATGTTGCCTGACCGTTGCATGGCAAAGTGGTCCCTGTGGCGTTCGTGTGCAGATGTCGTGACAAACTTTGGAGTGATACGCAGTGCAGAGCAGGCGCGGTGTTCTGCGATCTTTACTGATGTGACTTTGTCGTTTTTCCTGTCGCAGGAAGAGCAGACCTGTTCAGGGAGGTCGACAGTAGGTGAGTTCGGCAGTGATTGCAGTGGAACTGTGATCACTGTCAGAAATCCACGGAATTCAGATTTATGTCGGACTGCCACACACTGTCAGATTGCAATGCCCATTATTCAGACAGGGTTGCATCGGTTGCTCTTTCCCTGGCCACAGGAATTGGCCCCCGTCTACAGGCCAGTCTTCTGAGTCGTTTTGGAAGCTGTCGTGCCGTTCTCAGTCAGCCAAAGGAAATGCTGCTGCAGGCGGAAGGCATTGGCGAGAAAACAGCGGACGCCATTCTTGATGCGCAACTGCTGCATCAGGCTGATGAGATGATTCTTCAGTGTTCCAGGCAGGGTGTGGAGATTCTTCTGCACAGTGAAGACGCTGGGTATCCGCGACGACTTCGGGAAATCTGTGATGCTCCTCAGGTCATGTATCGGCGGGGAATGTTGCTTCCGCAGGACGAACTGGCAGTCGCCATCGTCGGGTCGCGACGCTGTTCGACCTATGGTCGGCGGCATGCAGAAAGGCTGGCATCGCAACTTTCCCGAGCCGGCCTCACGATCGTCAGCGGTCTGGCACGCGGCATCGATCTGGCGGCGCATCAGGGAGCTTTAAGTGCTGGCGGACGTACGCTGGCCGTACTTCCCGGGGGAGTTACCACGGTGTATCCGCCGGAACACGATAAACTGGCACAGGAAATCAGTGAGCAGGGCGCTGTGCTAAGTGAAATGCCGCTGAATCAGAGAATACTTCCGGGATTGTTTCCGCAGAGAAATCGGGTGATCAGCGGATTAAGTCTGGGAGTCATTGTGATCGAGGCGGCACGGAATTCCGGTGCGTTATACACGGCAAGACATGCGTTGGAGCAGGGGCGGGAAGTATTGGCATTGCCGGGGCCTGTGGATAGCCTCGCCAGCGCCGGTTGCCACGAACTGATTCGTGACGGAGTGACTTTGGTGCGGCATGCGGATGATGTGCTGGAAGCCCTCGGGCCGTTACCCGGGCCCGCAAATCCCGCAAAAAATGTGACCGTGCATACGCCGAGGGAGCTGAATCTGAACGCGATTGAGTCGGCGGTTCTGAACCAAATCACACTTGATCCGGTCTCCATTGATGAAGTCCTTCGCACCACCCGGGCAGAATCGTCACAGGTACTTGCGACTCTTACGGTTCTTGAAGTGCGTCGGCTGATTCGGCGATTACCCGGTAACTTTGTGATTCGGTACAGCTGAGAACAAACGCAATCCGGTTGAGAACAAACGCACGCCGGTAATCGTTTTGGACCTCACTCCACTGTACACCACTGGGTGAACTACAGCAGGCAGCCCCCCAGGCGATTACCTCGCAGAGTCTTGTCAGCTGAGGATCGGCAGGCCGAGGCTGGAGCCGAACTGAATTTCCCGCGTCACAATGGCCCCCATCAGAGTGGTACTTGTGCAATCATGAATCTCGATGGCAGCAACAGTCCCAATGAGTCTGGGATTGCCATCGAACACCACAATCCGATCGCATTCGGTTCGGCCTGTCAGTTGCAGTGCCAGCCGAGTTGCCTCTTCGGAAGCGTGTTGAAGAGTTTGTGGTTCTGCGGCACCCGAGTGTTCTGCGTGGCCACGATCGTGGTCGTGGTCGTGGTCGTGGTGTGCAACCGTTTCCGTGGTCCCGCCAATTTGAATCAGGGGCGATACGGTTGCGGCGTCTGCAGGTAGCCCCAGCCTTGCTGCACGTTTGGCCGCCGACTTGCTGGGCCCTTCCACCAAAATTGAGACACGTCGTCCGATGAACTCGGCATTGTCTTCTTCAGAAATACGGTTCTGCAGTTCCAGCATGTCATTGTTTCGGCGACGTTTGACGTCTTCCGGGATGTCATCCGCATACAGTTCATCGGCTTTGGTACCTGTGCGGGGGCTGTATTTGAAAATAAAGCTGTTCTTGAAGCGGCATTCGCGGATCAGATCCATACTCTTTTCGAATGCTTCTTCCGTTTCGCCACAGAAGCCAACGATGAAGTCACTGGATACTGCGCACCCGGGGATAGTTTCCCGAATACGCTGCATCATGTCCCGGTAATCCTCTACGGTGTAGCCGCGTTTCATGCGTTTCAGCACGTCGTTACAGCCGGATTGGGCCGGGACATGCAGATACTTCATTACTTTGGGCAGGTCGCGAACGGCCTGCAAGAGATCATTTCCCATATCTTTCGGGAAGCTGGTGATAAAGCGAATTCGCTCGATTCCGGAAATGTCATGCAACTGTTCAAGCAGCTCGGAAAGTCTGACGATCCGTCCATTCTCTGTGTACTTGTAACTATTGACAGTTTGCCCAAGGAGCGTGATTTCGCGGACACCCTGATCTGCGAGAATACGGGCTTCCTGAACGATATGGGCCGGTGGGCGGCTTTGCTCCGGTCCGCGAGTTGCTGGTACTACGCAGTAGGTGCAGAATTTATCGCAGCCGATCATGATTCTGACAAAAGCCTGAAAGGGCGTTGGACGCATTTCCGGGTCACGCAGTGGATCGTAGCTTTGAAAGCTGTCTGAGACCTCATCGCGTGAGCCATCGCGTCGTCCCAGGCTGACCGCTTTTCGATGCGTCCGTTCCTGAGCAGCCCGTGTCTCCCGAATCATCGCGGGAATTTCCGCCAATTGGCCCGTGCCGACGACAATGTCAACGTGCGGGGCCTTCTGGAAAATCAGATCCTGATCTTTCTGGGCCATACAGCCGATGACACCAATGACCTTTTGAGGACGATTTCGTTTGCTGTACTTGAGTCTTCCGAGAGCGCTGTAAATTTTGTGTTCGGCGTGTTCCCGAACGCTGCAGGTATTGAAAATCACCGTGTCAGCGTCTTTGGGATTGTCTGTGAGTTCGTAGCCGTCGCGTCGGAGTGCAGCAACAACCAGTTCACTGTCCAGCATATTCATCTGGCAGCCAACGGTTTCGATATAAAGCCGGCAATTATGAGACTGGCTGGACGCAGATGTGCTGTCGGGCATAATCGATCTTAATGAAGACAGTGCGGCGCCCCGGTAGTCCCGCAGGAAGTGGTGGGCACCGTTTTCAGAAATTCACTGGTTGCAGACTAATGGTGACGCCTGAAGAGATCTTTTCGGGACAGTTCGCTGTAAGAATTCAGGACTTCTGCAGTAGCAAACGGCCCAGGTGTTAAAATTTACGTTCTGCAATGTCAGGCGATTGATTTCGGGGAACATCCTGGAAGACCTGCTGGTCCCCTGCCGGCGGGCTCACGCTGATCGTGTCTGACCAGCGCGAGTCTCGCCCGATAACCAATACTTCCGGGCACCCGAAGCGTCGTCGGCGCACCTCAGACGATGGACATTCAGTACTGAACGCGTTCCATGTACTGCCCTGTGGTGGTATCAATTTTGATTTTGTCACCTTCTTTGATAAATGCAGGCACCTGCACTTCGGCACCCGTCTCTACAACGGCGGGCTTGGTCACGTTCGTCGCGGTGTTGCCACGAGCCGCTGGTTCTGTGTAGGTCACTGTCAGGATGACCTGCAGTGGGGGACTCATTGTGATCAACTGTCCATTCCAGAACAATAGTCCGACAGTGGCACCTTCCATCAGCCAGCGCATTTCATCCTGGACTGCAGCCGCAGACAGACTGTGTTGTTCGAAGGTGGCGTTGTCCATAAAGACATAATTGTCGCCGTCGCGGTAGGAGTACACTCCGTCGTTTCGATGAACATCCGCTGATTCAAGAGAGTCGCCGTTGCGATAGGTCTTTTCGAAGAGCGAACCTCTTAGCAGGTTACGCAGCTTGGTGCGATACAAAGCCTGCCCCTTCCCGGGCTTGACGAAATGCATTTCAAGCATTTCGTAAGGCTCGTTATCGATCTGAACCTTGATACCTTTTTTGAATTCTCCGGCGGGAATTGTACCCATTTGAAATTGCTTCTGTCAGTCTGTGGTGCTGCGAGATGCAGGCTATCCGTTGGTTCTCTCGATGCAGCATTGCTCCCAGCCCGGCCCGCAAAACGGTTGAGTGGGAAAGTCTCTGGTTCCAAATTGGATTCAGATCGACAATGTTGCCGCGGGAGGAACACGGATTCGGAATCCGGGTGCAGCAAAAGAAATCTGGCGACCGCCACAAATGTGGCCCCTCAGAACGCCAAAACCGTTGCGATGTTAGCGAAATCCCCGCTCCAAGTGAATACTTTCGAGCCAGAATCCGACAAAGTCGAGAACTGTTGCACGCGGGTTGCTCCGGAAATCGGGGTAAGTGATTGCGAAACCGCCCTGAAACAGCGGATCAGACTTCAGCTGGCGCTGTCCGCAAACTCGGATTTCCCCCCCCCCTGCTTTCTGAACTCCACCGATGAATCGCACGTTATTCGACGGTCTATCCTGGCAGGTACAAGGGGTTTGTTTCTGTCGAAATCTAACGACCACCGACCTGTGGCGGCGTTTGTTTCCTGTTTCTGGCGGCATCTTGATTTCACAATGCAGACCGTCACGTTTATCATCTCTGGCAGAAACGTTCCTGACTGACCTGAAGGCTTTCGAGTTGAAAACCTTGCATCACTTTAGTCTCAGTCACCTTTCTTCCACGTGTTTTTGTCAAATCCACGCATTTTTCGGGGGTTGCAATGTCCACCACAGCTACGGGGCCGACAGCGTTTGCTCCAGCCGTCGCCGCATTTCTTTCGACGCCTGTTCACAAGTCCTACCACGGTGGGCGTTGGGTTGAGGCCGCTGACGGTCAGACCTTTGATGTGCTCGATCCAGGTGCTGGCACAAAGATTGCCACAGTTACCAGCCTGAAAAAGGCTGACGTCGATAAGGCCGTTGATTCTGCCGCAGAAGCGTTCACCAGCAGTGGCTGGGCAACTATGCAGATCGCTGAACGGGCAGCGCGCCTGCATCGAATTGCTGACGCTGTCGAAAAACGGAAGCACGAATTTGCTCAGGTGGAAGCTCTGGACTGCGGGAAAATCTACTCCCAGGCAGAAGCTGACGTGCAAAACTTTATTGACACCTTTCGCTACTTTGCTGATCTGTCACAGGCAGTCAACTACCGCCAGGTCATCGCGGTCAAGCATCACGAAGCCTGGGTTGCTCGTCATCCATGGGGACCGTGTGGGTTTATCATTCCCTGGAACTTTCCATTCCTGCTGGCAGGTTGGGGCCTGGCTCCGGCTCTGGCCGCCGGAAACACCTGCGTGCTGAAGCCCGCCGAAGATACTCCTCTCTCTGCTCTCTATCTGTGCCATGTCATCGAAGAACTGGATCTGCTTCCTGCGGGCGTTCTAAACGTAGTTACTGGCCTTGGGGAAACAGCGGGCTCCGCGATTTCTCAGAATCCACGTTTTCGCCGCATGAGCTTTACTGGTTCGCCGGAAGTGGGGCGCCTTGTGGCCGAGGCGGCTGGTCGCAATCTGATTCCCGTCAAGTGCGAACTTGGTGGCAAAGGCGCAGCTGTGATCTTCAACGACGTCGATATTCCAGCTACAGCCCAGAAACTGGTCGATGCGATTACGTTCCACGCCGGACAGGTCTGCTGCGACGCGACTCGCTGGCTGATTCAGCGGGATATCTACGATGATTTCGTCGGTGAATGCCTCGGACGTATGAAGTCCGTTCAGATCGGTTATCAGTTTGACGATGGTTCTCAGATGGGCCCGGTCGTAAGTGCTAAGCAGCGGGCCCGCGTTCTGGGCTATCTGCAAAAAGGTGTGGCTGACGGCGCAGACCTCATTCTGGAAGGCGGCGAGGCTCAGATCTCCGGGAAGAACGGCTTCTATGTGAAGCCTGCTCTCCTCGCCGGTTCCCTGAACAACGTCGCTGCCCGCGAAGAAATCTTCGGGCCAGTCGCGTTCCTGGCTCCGTTCGCCTCGGAAGAAGAAGGTGTTCGGCTGGCGAATGATACCGATTACGGTCTTGGAAACAGCGTCTGGTCCAGTGATCTGCAGCGCTGTGCTCGAGTTGCCGAAGCCTTCCGCTCTGGAAATGGCTGGATCAACGCGCACAATGTGATCGTTCACGGCGTTCCATACGGCGGTATCGGCAAGAGCGGTATGGGCGGCGGCGTTGTCAGCCCCGAAACTCTGAATGACTACCTGCGACCGATTTCCGTCGTTCGCCCCCTGCAGTAGTTCACGGGCGTTGTACGAGTCGCCCATCGGGCCCAATTCTAAAAACCCCGGCAGCAGAAGCTGCCGGGGTTTTTCTTAGTAACGGACGTTATTTTTCGGGATGTCTCGCCACAGCAAAAATGAGGCTCGGACTTCACTGCTGCATCGGGTCGGGACGCGAACCCGCAAAACGATTCTGCCTCACTCGGATTCGCTGCTTCACGATCAAACGCAGATCACTGAACAGAATCTGCAATAGCTGTGATCGCTGAAAGATTTTCGCCTGCGCAGGTGTCATCTGGCGCCATGTCAGTTCGCCAACCACCAGCAAAATGGCCACAATCGTGGTCAGCAGCAGCGACGCCGTCCGCATGCCGGGGTCCATGTCAGCGGCGTCTCGAAGGTCCTGTGCTAATGCCGCTCCTCGCGGGGCGGAGGCAATCAACAGGGTCGCGGCCAATGTGCAGATCGCCAGCAAACTGAGGCCTCGCAAGGCCGAACTCAAACGACGCAAACTTCCCTCAGAGACTTCAAAATATCCCCCTGCGAAACCCTCACCGGGGCCCGGATGTTGTGTGTGTGGTTCAGCCGCAGGCCATTCGCGTTCCACTCCGGGCTGTTCTGGTGAATCTGCGAGGCCTCTGCGAGTCAACAATCGGAACAGCGGTCTTTCAGAAAAGTCCTGCAAAATATGCCGCTGTCGTGAAAGAAACATGACCGCCGACAAAATTCCAAAGGAATAGAGCATGGCGTCCATCAGGGGCATTTTCATCCCATAACGATCTTCCGAAATAAACAGGTCTGCCTGAACAACAATCAGTAACAGCAGTCCCCCCCAGTGACGGATTGAGAGAATCACCGCGGCAAGGATCAGCAGCAGAACAGACCACATCACTTCAGAAGAAAACAGGGTCATCACGATGCCGGCCGTCAGTGCGATGGTCAGAATCTGTATCACCAGCCCGTTCAGCAACGGTCGACGCTGATCCCATTGTCCCCAGGCTCGCTCTGCCGACGCAGAAACGGTCGCTGCCTCAGAAAACTCTTCGGTCTCTGAATTCATCGGGCACTCCCTGAGCCAGATGAGGCACGTCCGGATCGGGCCAGTTCCATTTCTGCAATGATCATGCGGATCGCATTCTGTTCACCTGAGAATGTGACTGTGGCTCCCGCCTGCCTTAATTCATGCTGCAGTCGATCCGCAAACTCCCGACTGCGCATCTGCTCGGCAACCAACAGCAGGCCTTCTGCCGTCACATCGCGAATTTCCAACGATTCTCGCGTCGGCCGACGGAAAGCCGGGGTCGGGCAAACAAAGGCCACACGATGGTGACGAGCCCTGGCAAGTCGGATCGCTGACAGCAGATGCGAAATGCTCTGAGCACTTTCCATCAGGTCAGCACAGATCACAAAGACTTCGTTATCCCGGGCATAGGCTACTGCGGTTGTAATCGCATCTGACAGCATTTCCATCCTTGCCACGCCATCGTGAAATCCCCGCCCACGAATGGACACCACCGGTGTCAGCCATGCCAGGCCCTGCAGACTGAGAAAATGCTGGGTAAACGTTGCGAGCAATGCGTCGTCCTGTATCAACTGCACATGTCGCAACGGAGGCATCTGGTACAAATGACTTAAAACGCCTGCCAGTCGACAGCGGTCATGAAAACTACGCCTGTTCCAGGGCAGTATCGGAAACAAACTCCACGGAACACGGTTGTACCGCCTATCCAGTAACTCCGGAAATTGCTCATGACACACATTCAGTGCCGTTTGCTGCAGCAGTGGGGTCATGCGATCCGGCAGCGGAGCGGGGTTTACCGAGAAATCTGCCATGGCCTGAAGAAGGCGATTGAACCCCCGTTCTCCAGACACCGGGGCCAGTCGCTGCAGACCACGTTCATCAAAACACGCGAGGCCCACCGGGTCCCCACATGAGATCGCGGTCCTTGCCACACTGGCTGCGACAAATGTCATCTGATCCAGCAGACGCTCACCAAAGCCGCCAATTCTTGCGCTGATCGTACCGTCCAGAAATAATTGCAGTCGCACCGGGACTTCCGATTCATACTGCCGCGTCATCAACCTGTCTCGACGAGCCGAAACTTTCCACGCAATGGACTTTGGCGGATCGCCCGGTACATAGTCCCGTAATTCAAGAAGTTCACTTCCCATCCCTGCCCGCTGAAGACGATGGATTCCGTGCTGCGGAAGCGCGTTATTGCGCTTCACAAGAGGCCGGTGCTCTCCGGCTTCGGACCACGCCGGCAGTACTCGAAATACCTGCGGACAATTCACAAACCGTTCAGCTCGGAACAACCCCTGGGCGTCTTCCATCAGCAGCCGAAAACCGGGTAATCGCAGCTGCCCTGCCCCGCGAATTCGAGCCTCATAGCGGAAGATAGTCGAACGGAATGGCGTGAACACACGCACCTGGTGCTCGTCAGCGGTGACAGACATGTTTTCCGGCAAACTGTCTCGAATCCGAAGTGGAGGAGTCATCCGTCCCCGGGTCATGATCATCCGCACCTGAACGCGGACTATACGCCCAGCCTGAAGCGTTCCCGTCGCTTCAGATCGCTCATTCACAATCCGCTCAAAGGTAAGATTGCGAAGCTGAGTCCAGACACGCCAGGAGAACCAGGCCCATTCCACAGCGATCCAGATCAGCACGGACAATGACAAAATTGCCAGCCCCGTGTCGGCCCGCACCAGGCCCACAAGGACGCCGAGCAGCCCGGCAATTGTCATCCAACGCCCCGAAACTGTCATCGCGCTTTGTCCTGAACAATCGGAACCCCACGAATCAACTGCTGTATAATTGCTTCCACCGTCCGTCCATCCATTTCGGATTCCGGTTTCAGAATCAAACGATGGCTGAGCACTGGATTACAGACCTGCTGAATGTCCGCGTGCGTCAGAAACCCGCGCCCATCCAGCAAGGCATGCGCCCTTGCCGCCTTCAACAGACTGATCGCGGCTCGCGGACTGGCTCCCAGAGCCAGATCAGGGTTCCGACGGCTCTGACGTACCAGGTCCACGACATACTCCTGAAGCTCTCGCGTCGCAAAAACATTGTCCAGCCCGCTCCGGATCTGGATGATTTCCTCCACGGTCGTGACAGGTGCCGGGGAGACCGCTGGACGGCTGTGCAATTCCAGCATTTCCACTTCCTGCGCCCGTTCGGGATAACCCACGTGAATTCGGAAAAGGAATCGGTCCAGTTGTGCCTCTGGCAGTCGATAAACCCCTTCCTGCTCAATCGGATTCTGTGTGGCAAGCACCATAAACGGATCGGGAAGTGGCAGCGTTTTTCCTTCAATGGTCACCTGCCGCTCCTGCATGGCCTCCAGAAGCGAAGACTGCGTTCTGGCTGGAGCGCGGTTGAGTTCATCCGCCAGCAGCAACTGGCAAAAAACCGGGCCTCGGCGAAGGACAAATTCGCTGGTGCCACGGTCCAGAACCTGCGTCCCCGTGACATCCGACGGAAGCAAGTCCGGAGTAAACTGGATACGCTCGAAATGGATTCCGAGGACACTGGAAAAGGTGCGGCACAGCGTGGTTTTGGCCGTTCCGGGAACGCCTTCCAGCAGGACGTGGCCTCCGGCAAAGAGCGCCATCAGCAGTTGATCCGTGACATGCCCAAGCCCGACAACAACCTGCTCGACGGATTTCAGCGTATTGGCGCGAAGTGTTTGCACACGCTGAGCGAACTCAGAGAAATCGTACGAAGTCACGGCAGATTCTTTTGGTGAAATGCAAAAGGACAGGATCGGGGCCTGGCTCACTACCAGACTGGGCCGGGGGCGTTTGCTCTCGCGACTGCCCTCGAAACACGATGTGTAGCGTACCCAAACGGGGGCTTTCGTTCGAGTGACTCCCGATCTGGAATGAAAATTTGATGGCAACACGGCTGCTGGAAAAAACTGTTGGACCGGTGTTTGTTCGCTGTTTTCAGCCGAGTTGAAGAACTCCTTTGGTCGGTAGGATCACGTACAGGCAGTCGGATGATGGGCTCACGCTCTGTGGTCTCTGGATGTCGTTTGCCTGACTGGTACGCGGCGTCCGGCCGGGCATTCCGCCGGTTCTGCGAAGGCCTGACCATCACAACCGGATCCGTGCAAGCGTGGGCGTTGCGGGATAAGCCTGATGATCATGCAGCGGATGCCGTTCAGGTGCACGCGCTGCTCCATTGATTGACGATGCCAGTTGGCGATCAGGGGCCGTGTTTCCCGCAGGCTTTCGTCAGCGGCAGAAAAGAGGCGAATGGGATCCGGAGTGTTGTGTGGCATCGGCAGGTGGATAAACAGCATGTGGGGGAGGGAATACCCGCAGGAAAAATGACGAAATATGAAGGCGTTTTAATGTTTCGTTCATAATTATGCCATTTAAGCACCATTTTGAATTAACTAATTATAAATACATCCAACATGGGGCGTTTAAGATCCGGTCGTGGAAGTGTTTCACGAGGTGTTTGCATGAGCCGTAGGTGTCACTGTTCGTGACGTCGCGTCAGATCATAAAGTGTTTTGGTGTCGTGTTTTATGTTGATTTGACGCGGTCGGTTTAGTGGTTGCGGTGGTTGCGGCTCTGTTGTTTCGAGAAGTTCAATAATGATTAACAGCTACTTAACAGGGTGCAACGACACTTCGCACGCAGCATGAGGCTGCTGTAACAGGGAAGGTTCTGGTGCTCAGTTAAATTGGGTGTCTGCCAGTATTCTGAATTGGCAGACGCGTGGGGACCATGGGGCGATCAACAATCGCGATGTTGGCGAGCCCTGGGGCCGGTAGAAAATCGGATGTGACTTCAGTGCGAAAGACTTACAGGTTTTCAGGTTTTCAGGAAAGGGTGTTGTCGTGAAAAGGATGTTTATTCAGGGATCTTTGATTCGTGAAGCGCGTCGGCGTGGGTTCACGCTGATCGAGTTGCTGGTGGTGATTGCGATTATTGCAATTCTGATGGCTTTGGTACTTCCGGCAATTCAGTCCGCAAGGGAAGCCGCCCGAAGTGCTCAGTGCAAGAACAATCTTCGTCAGATCGGTATTGCTCTGTACTCATGGAGCAGCAGTGATCCAGCGGGCCGGATTTGCTCGGGGGCCTTCGACTTTCGTCGTGACGGTGACCCGACGCTGTACAGCTGGGTTGGTAACGTGATGGATGTGAATGGTGGTCTTCCGGGCAAGATGCTGTGTCCGTCGAATGAGTCCAAGGGCTACGAGAAGCTGAACGACATGACGGGCCGAACCCCATCATCTGGAACCGCCTATCCTCCGCTGAATCAGCGAGCCGGTACGTTTTTCAATGCGATTTACACTGCTGATTCTGCAGCCGAGCTTACTGCCGCTGGCGCTACACGGGATCTGATGGTTCAACAGCTGGTTCAGGGTGGTCTGAACAGCAACTATGCCTCCAGCTGGTTCATGGTCCGCGGGCAGAACTTGTACACTGGCCAGTCAG
>CAIQIE010000070.1 GCA_903871805.1 uncultured Planctomycetaceae bacterium
GCGATACTGGAGATACAATCGCGTCGGGATCTGGAGGTTTTGGAGCGGATTTATTCGAACAGTGTCTTACTGGGCGACGACAGCCCCGACGGCTGGGGCATCAAGTACGCCACAGAGTTTCACATGACCAACGACAGCAAACTGTTCCCACCGCGGACATGGTGGGAACAGCAGGGCTATCGTCCGGACGAATACAGCCGTTGGGTAAAAGGCAACTGGCAACCCCGCACCCCAACCAGCCCCGCCCCCATCGGCTGCCAACGCACCGAAATTCCGGAAGGCATCATCCTGTCACGGGATGGTAGCCTCTATCTGTGGGAGCAAGATATCGAACTTACAACATTTGACTGTGGAAGTTCCAAATCTGTCACTGGCGTTGCGGTGGCATTACCGCTGTACCAGGGAGCGATGCTTCATGCGTTCGATCACAGTTATCAAGCATGGCTAAGTGGCACAGGTCTCCTGGCAAAATGGGGCGATGTCGATGAGCGCAATAAGTACGTGTCGCCGCAATACTTGATTCTGGAGGCAAACTGCTCCGCCTCTACCGTGTCAAATAATACGGGGCCGAGGTTCGCGTTTCGAGACATTGCGCGAAACACAGATACCCGCACAATGATTGGCACACCGATTATTCGCGCAGCATGTGGCAATACATTACCAGTTCTGTCGACTGTTTACAGCAGTCCGCGTCTTGCAGCTCCGCTCCTCTCCTTCACATATGATTGGACTGCCCGAACGCGTCTCGGCGGAACGCATCTTAATTTCTTCGTCATCGCAGAAACGCCCCTCCTCCACCCGCACAACGAAATCCTCGGCCTTGCCGACATCGCCTCAGCCGCTCTCACAAGTAATTCCATCCTGTTCAGCTCGGAGTGGATACGATTCCAGCAGCGTTGTACCACTCAAACACCGTGGCGCGCACATTGGGCATCAACTCCTCATGAACGGCTGCGGCTCCGATGCATGGTTGAAGCCGTGGTGGCCTTGGCCTACGGCCTTTCCAAAGAGGACTTTCACTGGATCATGAATGCCTGCGATAACCCTACAGGAACATATCCCTCAATGGAGCGAGCCGGGTTACTCAATGCCAAAGGATTCTGGCGCGTCGACAAAGAGAAGTCACCTGAACATCGCCAGTCTGTTCTTTCCACGGTAGCATTCCTCGACCTGCTCGAAGCCTGCAACAGCTCAAACTCGTATGCTGCTGTCGAGGCGTTTCTTGGGGGCAACAACGGCGAGGGTTGGCAATTACCGGAGACCTTACGATTAGCGGATTACGGGTTAGGTCACGACGATCGGGCGCGGGAGCACCAGCCGGTGCGATCCCACTTCGGCCCGCGTTTCTACGACTGGCAACTCGAACAATCCCCCGAAGACTCCTGGCAGGAATGCCACCTCCACGCCCGCAACCTCCTCGGCCCCACCGCCTACCAAACCCTCCTCGATGAACTCGCTGGTAACGTGATAATTGGAGAGAATGCCCAACCAAATCAGCAAAAATCTCAACAGGCTGAGCAGAGGGCGTTATTCTGAGTTGGAACCAGTCTTCTGTCGAAAATCTTTGGTGGCAGCCAACACGTCGATCCTTGCCGCTACCTGACACTTTATGCTACCCTCTGTAGGGGTGAACGCCGCATTCCAGTTCTAAGTATGTCCCTTGATGAAGAAAGAAGGTGCCGTAATGGACCCAATCCACGAGACGCTGAAGTACCTGCTTGCAAGTCAACTGACAAGACGATACCAGGAGATTGTCTTGAAGATGCCGGAAATAGTTCTGGTCGGGGGTGGGGCAAAAGTAGCGGATGTACAACAGGGGGTGCTGCTTGGTTACATCGACCTGTGCAATGAAGAACTTCTTCTGCACAAATGCGGACAAATCCCTGACCCCATCTGGGAGTCATGGAAATCTGGAATCATTGCAGGAAACTCACTTGTAGCGATCAAGCAGGTTTGGAAGGATCTGAAGAAATCGGATCACTATAGCGAACTCGCGACCTTTCTGAAGGACAATGGTGTTGACGTCTTTAAGATCGGCTGATGTCAAGGCCGTTCTGTTCCGTAGTCTGTTAAAGGTAAAGCTGTGATGGTTGCTTCTCTCGATTGCAGAGAAAGTGGCAATCAATGGTGATTGGGAGATGGTTGTGGGCACGGGGAAGTCGCAGGTTGAATCTGCAGGGTTGCAGGAGGCGTATGATCTATTTAAGGCTTCGCAAAGCGCTGAGTTGCTTCTGTGTCTGACGACACAGCGAATTCCGCTGGAATCGGGAACTTTCCCTCAGGACTTCGTGCCGTCTGAATATATAGCAGCACCCCCTGGCGGAGGAAATGGTCATTCAGGGTATCACAGCGTCGCTGCCGGCAGCGACGCTGATTATGCTGCAATCAGCGCTACAAAAAACTGCCTGTGGGAAGTAATTTTCAATGGAGGGTCCACGCCTTGGCGGACAAGTCTGGCTGAGATTCGTTTTTTTTTCGACAGACACTCCTGCCGCGGCTTAGTCAACCCCACGGCCGCGATCGACCGACTAATGAAACAGCATCCGAAAATCAGTGGGCTTTTTGCTAATCAACCTTATCAGTGTCTGGAAGCGGAACCTTATCTCGGTATCTACGCGCCCGCACCTCACTCGTTGTCGACGACAGTTGAGCTTCCATCTTTTGACATTCACTTTCCTCTGTTGCTGAATCCAATGCTCGATAAATCGAGTTTTGAAGACGCGTGGGCGAAGATTCGGGAATGCTTCAAGCAAGAGGCCATCGCAGCAATCGTTACACTGGCGGGCGACGATAAGCGCATGATTTTCTATGGCCCGCCGTCGGACGGTAACAAAGAGTTGAGCGCCTGCCAGGAAAAGACTCAGTGCGCCCTCAGGGATTCACGATCCACAATCTGCGGGTCGGGGTCTATTAAAGAATCCAAGCCGATATTCAGCACTGGCAAGCTGAATACATGGATACTCAACTGGGCAGACCCCACGCGATGCGACTACCGTGCGATTTGGAGATCCATAGAAACCCTCGCTATCGGTCGGCAAACAGTAGACACCCTGGAACCGCAGGTTGTGGTGAATCTGGGCGGGAAATACGATTTGCTGAGCGTAGGTGATTTCTGGAGGCAACGCTGGAGCAATGGGGCGACGCTCCTAGATTCAACGCCCGTGGGATGTACGTTCGCTCGTCCGACGAATGATGCATCCGGTGTGTCCCTGGACATTTGTGGAACGCCCTCGGACTTTTTTCGACTGCTGTTCCAGCCGACAATTTGCCGCAACGAGCAGCTGATTTACAAAGCCCACAACAGGCGGGGTACGCATGTGGAGATCACAATGGACATCCCAGGTCAGACGCAGCCCGCCGGGAAACAGAAAACGCTTTCCCTAAGCGGCGCTTGGCCGCAGATGAGTGTCCCCATAAATTTTGGCGACGACCTTCACCCCGCACTTCAGTTCGCCACAGTGGGTAAAACAGTCTCTGATTGGCAGGGTTTGTTTGATAGCATTATCAGCGGTTTACTACAATAGATTTTGAACTTCTGCGACAATTGTCTACAACTATGTTTGGCTTGCCGTTCTTGGATGCGTTATATGACTGTTGGGGCCTTTAGTGTTCTCGTTTAGGTTCCCCTGGGTATCGGCCTTGAGCCACTGTAAGCATTTGTGCCTAACGAAATCGAGCTTCCTGAACATATTGGATTGAAACGTGGTTTTGTGCTTCCGTTGTGGTATCGAGTCCACAATGGCACGAGCGACTTGACTATTGCGGTCGTCATCATGGTGGTCGCCAATGTTGAATAGCGTGCTGGTTGACCTGCGGCGATATGTGAACATAGGGTCGCCTACCGACGTTGACCAGACGACGCCCTTGCTTTCGCCGACCCATACGGCGTATTTGGGTATGTCTACCAAATGCAAGGTGATGCACTCTTGAGCGATCGCCCTGAGCCTTTCACAAAACGCTTTGCGGGCCTTCGCTTGTCCCCCGCTCGTTTGGTTGACGCATTCGGGATATAAGTTTCGGATCGATCCACAAAGCCGGCCGAATGCGTGCGTGTCGGTGTTGTCGGCATGGGGACGATCGAATGCTTCTCTGCAGACATCTACGATGCGCCCTATGAGAGTTGAAGTGCTCTTTTGTGCTTCCTCGTACAAAGCTATCCATTGTGTCGCGTTGTTTCTGTCGCCCCTTTGCAGGGCGGAACTTGCTAGATAGGAATTCTTGTTACCCAGCAGGAACAAAAGCATGGGCTGTTCTGATAGAGACTGTCGGTCACCTGTATTTTGCACCAGACGAGGTAGTATTAGGCTGATCGCCATCTGGGCAAAGACCTCTTTCGCTTTCGGGTCTGAGGGATCGCTCTGTTTCGCAAGTTCCTGCTCGAGGGACACTACCCCCTGCTGGAGTACGACCATAACTTGACAATTCTCCCAAAGGCTGGTGAGATCACCGTAGGTGTCGATCTCTGTGAGTTGTGCTACCAAGCGGGACAGTGAATTGAGGAATGGGGCGTCATATCGGCCCATTTCACTTCCAGGAGATGAAAATAGGTGTCGGTAGTGGGCTCGTATAAAATCAGACAGCCGAGACACTGCTGGGTAGTGTAGGCTCTCTGCGTTCTTTTGCGTATCGAGTACTTTTTTGAGAGATTCAATAATCGCTTCGTGTTCGTCTAAGATGTGTTGTCGGCCAGAAGCCGACATGTGACGTCGAATTGGCCTCATAGTTGTAGTTACCGCAAACAGACGCCGAAACAACGAATGGTCGCGGGTAGGTCGCTCCGGCACGGTTGGGTTTGCACTTTGCGGAGAGCGGAAACCGTCTGCGAGTGTTAGATGAAACTGGCAGTCTAATTCGTTAAAAGCGGCGATTTTTGCGAGATCTTCCCTTGATGCACACTTGTCTTCTGTTGTCTTGCGCGAAACAAAAACATGTACTGTGGTGTTACGGAGTTCATTGCATATTTCGCGAAGTTTCTTGTTGATGTGCTGTAGCTTTTCCACTTGTTGCTTAGCTAAAACAGTTTTCCATTCGGAGAATTCATAATTGTCACTGCAGCATTGTATTGCAGGTGTCGTCTCCCAGACGAATCTCCAGAATAGTGATTCGATCAGTTCCGGACAGTTCCGTTGCGTTGTTTGCTGCTTTGTTTTATCTGCCCAGAATTCTGTGAGCTTATTGTCAAGACGTCTGCGGATGAATTCGATCGCAGCCAGTGCCTCATTGTTTTTTTCAGCTTCGCGGTACCATGACGAGAAGGCTAAATTCATTTCCTTAACGCCAGGCAGAAGAGCTCGCGCTGCTGTCTCGCGACAAAACGCATACGAAAATTCTGAAAACATTTGTGAAAAGCCGGTGGTTGCTTCGTGGGCGAGACTTTGGTTGAGGCTGCCTGTGTTGCTTCCTGCTTCAAATTGCCATGATGATAGTGGCGATTCTGTGGTCGTTGATTTGGCGGGCGATGGGTCAAAAAAGCAGCAGGTAGGGCCTAGTCCGAAGATGGCAGCCCGCAGATCTTCGGTAACGGCTGTATCGTTGGGTGAGTCACCTTCCCGGGGCAAAGCGAGCAAGGCCGGCTTGCTGCCAAGAGCATGCGCTACGATATCGCAAGCTGTCTGTGAAAGGCGATTGGGGCTTACCTTGCCCGCATTGCCCACGGTTGCCTCAAGCCAAAGCAGCGATGATGCAACACCCCGAGTTAGCTCCACGTATTGTTCACGAAAGTTGTGCAGGGAGTGAGGGTGGAAGCGTTCAGATACACGGCCCAGATATCCGGCAAGCTTCACAAGGTGCCATTCACGCACCGACAGCCCTTCTGGCGTGTTCAAGGTTTCTCTGGGATTGTAAGGTATACCACCTTCTTTCTTCATCCAAAGAAAATCTGAACGTGGGAAAACGCCGATCTTCTTAAGTACCTTATTGAGTCGCCTGATTGTGATTCCAACACTTTTGCTTTCCGCCTGATCTTCGTCTGGCTCGGACAGGTTTTTGAATACTCTTGAAATGCCGGAGGGATCTACATCCAAGGCAGCGGCGAAGTCTTTTTGCTCAGTGTAGCCCAGTCGAACGTAGATTGACCACAGTATCCGTGTCACATCCGGTCTCAATGGGGCAGTTGGCGGACCACTTGCGCCATTCGTTGCACCTTGCAAGCCAGTCTGCTCAACTGTCGATTCAAACAACATACCGACAGGGCCGGAGAGGAGAATGCGGACCGTGTCTTCCCCACCGAATAGGTAAATCAAGTCGCGGCGAATGATGTCTATGAAGTCAAAGCGATCATCGGCGTCTGCGATACCTTGCCATTCTCCAAAACGTTGCAGGATAGTGAGTGCTGCGGCTTTTTCCTGTGAGTTGAGTGCATTGAGTCGTACTCCATGCAGTGAAAGCTCTTGAGAATGGGAGTTAGGCATTGGAAATCCTGCGCCTTGCGAGGAATGACGTCAGTGACGTTTGTTATCGTACGATTGCCGCTTATTTTCACACAGCAAATCGCATGCCACGGACGCAAGTTTTTGTCGATTGCGGTTTCCACAATTCATTGTAGCCTGGGCCTTCGGTCGAGGCAATTCACATTGGGAAACGAGGAAATGCTCGGTTTTATCTGAGAAGCGTACGCTGCAGTGCCGGTTATGCAGCTTTGGGGGATTCCGCGGTTGCCTCGGTAGGCTTCAGTATGCTCGACCCACAGGTTTTGCGAGCGAAACATGACAGATAAGCACCAAGGGTTGCCGTGCGACCTGATTCGAAGTCAGCGAGGCTGTTCCGTTTGCGTCATATCGCCTGTGATTGCGGACAGAAAATCCCCCAATCCCTTGGCGAGACTTTCTGGGCGCCCCAGTTGTAGGTGTATTGAGCACCATCATTAAAAAACGGAAAGTTCCCCAAAGTCGTTCTGTTCATATTTTTGGGGGTGGCTCACTTCTCCGTTTTAGCTGTGGGAGCTGATTCGGTGCTTAGCTTTGCTGTGCTTGCGGTAATAATTACGCACATCGGATTTTCGTGACACAAGAAGGTGTACACGCCGCCGTCTGCACAGAGATACGCCGGCAGTCTGCAAATCCTGCAGAATCTTCAGGCAGGGCAGGGGACCGTGTACTCCGTGGGAATAATCAAGTAGACTTCAACCCCTGCCAGACAGCCAGCTGTTGTGTTGTGCGCTACTCAATTTCCGAAATCAAAGTTGCGGCTGAGAGCTCTGACGATCCCCATCGGAAGTTGCCCCCGCCGGTAAGGTGGTGGCTGGCATTGGAGCTGGGATGCGTTCTTTTTTGATTGAGGGCTTGAAAACGGGGCCATCCACCTGTCATTTGACAGTTCTGACGAGTCATGGGATTGGTTTTCAAGCAGTCTGAGGTGCATAGCACGTGGTCTCTCGACGCCTGCCCTCCGCGTTGAAAAAATGAGACCTGCCACGGTGTTGCTTTTGTGTTTCTCTTTGCGATTTTGCGTGAGGATGTGTTTGTCACGCAAAGACGCTAAGACGCCGAGCGACTGCGGCCGGGGACACATCATCACGTCATCGCAACGCGGCCATGAAAATCCCCGGAATCAGCACAACTCCCCCAACCGACTGAGGGCGTTCGAGGTGCTGTGTCCCCAGATGTGCATTCGGGCATTTTTATTGAGGCCTCCCACGACTGTCCGCCTCGTCCAGCCCGGAACATAGCTCACACCAGTCGCTGAAGCGGTGTATTTCTCGTCCCGCGTCCCCGAAAATTCGGTCGGCATCCTCGGCTCGTATGTCCGTAGGCAGCCGCGAAACGCAAAGACAGGGAAGAAGACAGAGAAGTAGACTCAGGGGAGACGCATTCTGCGAAGAAGAGTGCCAGGGAAGTAAAACAATTACTCCCTGCGGGTGCGCGCATCCAACTTGATGAAAATGCGGGCGACGAACGTGGTGTTACCATCAGGGTTCAAACTGCTCAAAATTGAGACATTGACACTCCCAGGACGGTCGTTCCCAAGGTCCGCCTGTTACAGCTATCAAAAAATGGAATGCATATGGTAAAGTCTCTTCCAAATCAAAGAAAAACAAAGGGATTCCAGATGCTGACTCGCCAAAAACTGATGCTCGCCATGCTCGCTGCCGCAGGACGCCCCGTGAATCGCATGGAGTTGACCAAATGGGCGTTTCTACTACGGCAATCCTCCGAAGACGCAGCCACTGCGTCATTCTATGACTTCGTGCCTTACCACTACGGCCCATTCTCGTTCTCGCTCTATCAAGAAATTGGAAAACTCCAAGAGCAGGGGTACGTACAGGAGCAGGGTGATTCTCATTGGAAGTTGGGGAATGTTGCAGTTTCGACGCCCCTCGATCATCAACTGAAATTTCAAGCGGAAAGGGTTGTTCGAACACACAGGGATATGTCATTAGAGAAACTTCTGGACAATGTCTACAACCAGTACCCCGCGTTTACCGTCAACAGCCGACGTCAAAAGTTGGCGGTTCGAAAGACGGCACCTCTGGCGGTATACACTTCCGGCTACGAAGGGTTGAGCGTCGATGCCTTTCTCAATCGGCTGGTGACCACTGGTATCAAGCACTTGGTGGATGTTCGACGAAATCCCGTCGCAAGACGATACGGATTCCATAAGTCAACACTGAAACGACTCTGCGAATCACTTGAAATCCGATACACACATGTCCCAGAGCTTGGTATCGAATCCGAAAAGCGACAAGAGCTGAATACCCAGGCGGACTACGATAGTCTCTTTCGCGACTACACAACCACAACATTGAGTCGTGAACTTGATTCCATAGCGCGAGTTGCCACTTTTGTTCGGGAAGCCCCGTCCGTTTTGGTGTGTATGGAGTGTCAGCCCTGCTGTTGTCATCGGTCGCATCTTGCGAAGCAAGTGGCTGAACTGACGGGCCTGATGATCAATCATCTGGTTTAGGAGCAGCCGTGGGATCAACCGAAAAGACAAAGGTGTTGATTCTTGTAAAGACGTACCCTCTGCCATCACGAGCCTATCAAGAACTGGTCTGTACGGCCGGTATCATGGAGGCGGGCGAGTGGATTCGGCTGTACCCAATCGATTACAGATACCGCTCGGCAGACCAACAATTCGACAAATACCAATGGATTGAGGTCGAACTGGAGTCTCGTGGGGCTGGGAATGATAGCCGCAAGGAGAGTCGTCGGCCTGTTTTGGAGTCGATCGAGAAAATCGGCCAACCGTTGAGCACGAAACGCAAATGGGAAGCCCGTCGTCAGATTATCGACAAATTGCCACATTACACTAAGAACCAGTTGGCTGCGCGTTACGACGAAGACCGCACGTCACTGGGGATCGTCCGGCCAGTGAAAGTGCTCGATCTCGAAATCCGGCCTGCTGACAAAGATTGGAAGCCGGAATGGCAGAATCTGTTCAAACAGATGACGCTTTTCGGTGAACCGCAAAAGCAACTGCGAAAAATACCGTTCTCTTTTCACTATGTGTTCGAATGCGAGGATAGTGATTCACCGCATACGGCAATGTGTGAAGACTGGGAACTCGGAACTCTGTTTCTAAATGAATCTGCCCGGCTGGGGTCTGATAATGCTGCGGCCGAAAGCGTCAAGAAGAAATTCTTCGGGGAACTTTGTCGTAACGACAAAGACACGCGATTCTTCATGGGAACCTATTTTCCTTACAACACCTGGCTTGTACTGGGCGTATTTTGGCCTCCCAAAGAAAAACAGCAGACCTTGTTCTAGTGTAGTGTCTCTGAAATTCAGTGAATTAACCGACACTGGATTTTGAGTCGAGTGTTCAATGGGTATCTGAATCTTCAGGGAGGATATCCATGCGAGTGGCACCGGTGATCGAGTTGACTGATGAAGAGCGAAAAACGCTGACGAAGTACAGTCGTGGAAGGAACACGCCTGCGAAAGTGGTGCTACGTGCAAAGTTGATTCTGCGAGCGGCCGAGGGGCTTCAGAATAAGGTGATTGCCGCGGAGTTGGAAACGGATCCACAGTTTGTTGGTCGCTGGCGAACTCGCTTTGTCGAGGGAAGACTGAAGGCCATTGAGAAGGATGCACCACGCAGCGGTCGCAAGGCATCTCAGAAGGTGGTGAAGAGGATTCTTGACGCGACAACTCAGGAGAAACCTGCGGGAGCGACGCACTGGAGCGTGCGAAGACTGGCGCAGCATCTGGGCGTCATTGCCTGTGTTGACCTGGGATCCACGGTTATGCCGCTACCAGTTGCGTCAAACGCCGCCATCGATGCTAAACGGCCTTGTGGCCGGTCGTACGAGGGGCCAGCAATCAGCCACCGCTGCTACGCGCCCTGAGTGTTCGGGCTGAGGCTGACTCAGTATCGCCGACGAGTTCCGATGTATTGTCCCGCGCTTGTTCGCCTGAGTGCTCGCATCAGAATAAGTTCTGCCTTTCCTTCAAACTCAGACGCCGTGTGTTTTTGACGCGTCCGTTCCGGATTTGCATACTTTTGAGCGTCGATTTCCTTCACAATCGCCGGTATCATCACGCGCGTGGCTTTAAAGGGGTGTAGGGAACAGTCCAGCATGGAACGAACCCTGTGGCCACCATTAGTCAGGCGCTTTGGGTGAATCGACAGCTCTATGGCCATCAATCCGATCGTGTACGCTGAAAAGGTTGTCAGCAGCTTTCTCAAGTATCAGCTGACGGCTTATCCATTTGCAGATCCACGGTTGTTTGATCAGATGCGCACCTTGCTGTCTCTGCAGCAGGTGCGACGCACGCCACTGCTGCGTGGTCCCTACATCAGCCTGTCTCGCGGTTTTCGACAGGGCGCGTCGGTCGAAGAACTCACGACCCAGGGACTGCTGCACCCTCACATGCGGCAATTGATCCCCGCGGCTATCTCGCACGTCTACGGGCATCAGGAGAAAGCGATTCGGTCCATTGTCTCCGGAAAAACGACTCTGGTAAGCACCGGGACGGGGTCCGGAAAGACCGAGTGTTTTCTGTACCCGATCATCAGTCGTTGTCTGCAGCTGAAGGATCTGGGGGCTGCGGCTGGCGTGTGTGCCGTGATTTTGTACCCGATGAACTCGCTGGCGGAGGATCAGCTGGAACGACTTCGCGGGATTCTGGCGGGAAGTGGGATCACGTTCGGTATGTATGTCGGCAAAACGCCGGAGCATGACCGCGATGTGAAAGGTTTTCGGATGCCGTCGGGAAGCACCAGAGCCGATTACCTGTCGAAGCTGAAGGATTTTCGCGACGAAGGCCGTTCTGATTCGGTCATTCCGTGTGAAGAAGTAGGTTCGCGCGAAAAAATGCGTGAATCCGGATGTCAGCCTCGGATTCTGCTGACGAACGTCAAGCAGCTGGAACTGCTGCTGACGCGTCAGCTGGATATCGAGCTGTTTGCCAATTCCCGACTGGATTTTCTGGCGTTCGATGAAGCCCATACATTCACAGGAATCAACGGTGCAGAAACCGCCTGTTTGATTCGGCGGTTGCGGGTGTTCTGCGGCCTGAGCGCCGCGCAGACCACCTGTATTGCGACATCTGCGACCATCGTGGATGAGAAAGATCCTCTGGCGGCACAGAAGTTTGCCTCGCGTTTCTTCGGTACCCCTGCAGAGTCCGTGGTGACCATCAACGAAGAGTATCAGCAGGAAGATTGGAGGAACGTCAGTTTCGCTCCGGCCGCTCCGGAGGATCCGAGGCGAGTTCTGGAGCTGACGCTGAAGGCGGTGGAGTCTACCGCGGCTGATCGGGAGATTGCCGAATGTTACCGCCTGCTGACCGGCAAACGCCTGTCTGGCGGCGACTGGAAAGAGGCACTTTTTAACGGTTTGCAAACCAACGATCTGGCTGCGCGCATTCGGAACGAACTGCATGGTCCGCGTGAGTTGCCCGTGTTGCTGAATTCGTTGACGGTGGGAGTTGGTCGCCCTGTTTCGGAAGAGGAGCTGCTGGCCTACCTGACGCTGGGGGCCGCGTCTTTGAAAGATGGCCGGCCGTTGTATCGTCCGGTGGTTCACGCTTTCATTCGTGGGATCAGCGGGGCTGTTGTGACCTTCCCGGGCGGGAGCGATCCGAAATTATGGCTCAGTTCTGAAGAGGAGTTAACGCGTGGTCACGACGCGGACCGAGCGTGGCGTCCGAAAGTGCATACCTGCACGACCTGTGGTCAGCACTACTTCATCACCTTTCTGAAAGACTTTGCGTTCACCGGGGCGCAGCTGGAAGGAGGTCAGTCGGCGGAGGCTGGTGGTCACTATTGGGAAGCGCTGGATGAAGCACGCGGTGGCAATCGTGTGGTCCTGCTGGATCGGCTGGTGAGTGCGGAGGATGGTGACCTTGATCCGAGCCCCAGAACTCAGCCACTGCACTTTTGCCGACATTGCGGGTCTGCGCATCCGACGTCCTTTTCCAGATGCCTGGGTTGCAGTTCCGTCAGTGCCCCTGTGAGTTTGCAGGTGATTCGGTCCAAGGGCGAGAATCCTGGTTACCTGACGAGTTGTCTGTCCTGTGGGGCGCGAGGAAAGTCCATGGGGCGTCGCTACCGGGAGCCGTGTCGCGAGGTCCGTGCCGTAAATGTGTCAGATGTGCATGTGCTTTCGCAGGACATGGTCCAGCATGCGGATCGCAAGCGGTTGCTGTTGTTTGCCGACAATCGGCAGGATGCCTCATTCCAGGCGGGCTGGATGAAGGATCACGCGCGTCGCTTTCGTTTGCGTCGCTTTATGGCGGATACGATTGAGAGTGGTGCAAAAACGGTTGGGGACATGGCACGAGAGGTCAGCGATCTGCTGGGTGAGGATGAGGGCCTGTCGAGAGCCTTGATTCCGGAAGTGTGGCGTGCAGAGCCCAAGGAGGGTGCCAGCACCCGGCATGACGAGGAACGCCTGCACTTTCTGCGAATTCAGGTGCTTCGAGAAGTCACCATGGCTGGCAATCAGCAGATTGGACTTGA
>CAIQIE010000071.1 GCA_903871805.1 uncultured Planctomycetaceae bacterium
TGGAATGCAGTGTATTAATCGCCCCTGAGCCCCAACGGGGCGACATGAGTCGCCCTGCCTGGAATTCCCATCGCCCCGTTCGGGGCTTTTGTTGGCGGAAGGCTTAAACTCCGAGCATGAGCACGAGGATGGAGTTACCGACAGATGGCTGGCCCCGGTTCAGCCGGTTCAGGCTGCGAGTATGATGATGACTGGCCCCGGTTTTGCCGCCCCTAAAGCGGCGTGTTTTGCCATCCAGCCGCGGAGCGGCGATAGGATGTAGCCATGGGCGTCAGCCCATGGAATGCTGAGTTGAGCAGCCTGCGGTGACTGCACCGGATTTCCAGCACGTGCGCACATTCGCACGCAGCGACGGGCCATTATGGCTGAGTCCTCCGGCATTTCACACTGAGTTGCGATGCCTGGAAAACACCCCTGTTCAGTTGCAGCGCCCGGGTGGATGCAGGGACGCACATGTCATTGCTCCTGATGAAGAAATCAGGCCGAAATTGTTCGTAAGTCAGCCGCAATCTTCAAACACATGGCGTTGTACGCAGTGCTTTGGGCCCGGCATGCTGCTGAGTGGCTGTTCAGGAATTCGGTCGGCGGCGAAGTCGCCATTGAGTGGTACTGCATTTGCTCTTGATGCTTCTGCACAGAAAACCAGGAATCATACGACCGCGATTCAGCGTTGCGGAGTGGGTGGTACCTCGATGCTTAGACAGGGGAATTTCGAAATGGCTGGAACCATTCTGCTCACCATTCTGATCCTGCTTCTTCTTGGAGCGATTCCTGCGTGGCCTCACAGCAGAAAATGGGGCTACGGTCCAAGCGGTGGACTGGGGCTGATTGTCACTATCATCATCATTCTGCTGCTGCTTGAGCGCATCTGATATAAGTTATAAGTGCGTCTTTGTGATAGGCAGAAATGCTTATACAACCTGCCAATAGTGTTCCATTTTGGTACTCATCAAATGATATTTCTGAGCGTGAACGGAATTTGTGAAATTTGCAGCTGGCCGTTTTTTAAGGGAGGTTTCAGAGATGATGCGAGGGTTGTGTCTCATTCTGCTGGGCGTGTTTGCCACAGTCGCTGGATGCGAGCAGTCGAGTTCTGCTCCGAAATCCGGAAAAGTGACGTCGGAAGGCGTTCGCGATAGTGCTGTCAAAGCTGGGGCTACGGCTGTTGAATTTGCTCAGCAGACCAGGGAAGAGTTTCTGACGAAGCTTGAGGCCCGGATCGGGGAACTGGATGCCGAAGTTGTGAAACTTCGGGAGAAGGGGCACGAACTGAAAGATGAGGCAAAGGAAAAATGGAATCAGAAGCTGGCTGATTTTGAAGCGAAGCAGGATGCCGCTCAGGCCAAATTGATGGAAGTAAAGGAATCCAGTGGGGAGGCATGGAAGGACCTTCAGCAAGGAGCCCGAGCCGCCTGGGACGACATGGATAATGCTTTTCACGAGGCGTCGCAGGAGTTTTGATGGATCATTTTGTACTGAACACAAAAAATTGCGGAAACGAGGAGTCGCGAAATGAGTGGCCAGACAGACAAGCTGAAGGGTCGGATTCAGGAAGCCGCCGGTGCATTGACGCATTGACGGGCAACGACAGGCTTTTCGAGGAAGGCAAGGCAGACCATGCCGTTGGAGAGGCCAAAGAGGCCGTTCAGGAGGTTGTCGCCAAGGTTAAGGACGCCGTTAGAAAAACGATTGGCTGGAGTCATCAGTCTGGCGCCCGGAAATGGACTCGGTCCGAGCTACGACTATTGGCCATCCGCTTCGCCGGCTGAAGACGAAGCCATCCGGCAGACGGACGATGCATTCCTCAAAGCCTGGGAGCAGGGCGATGGCGGATGCATGTGAAAAAGTTTGCTGCAGAGAATCCGGCAGTGCCTGAAGTCGGAGTGACGTACGCCATCGAGGAGTACCGTCCTTGTGCTGGAATGCAGGGTGGGTGAATCATTGATTGTCGACGTGACTGCCGGCGGTGAAGGGAAAATCAGTTTCAAA
>CAIQIE010000072.1 GCA_903871805.1 uncultured Planctomycetaceae bacterium
CAGATCAACGTGACAGGCAGCGGTCCCGTTTTCCTGAACGGGTTTCTGGATGTGCGGCTCGTCAACAATTATGTTCCCACGGTTGGCACAACGTTTAATTTTCTGAACATTTCGTCGACCAGTTCAATCACCGGAAAATTCACAAACGCGGTAGGCTTGTATTCGTTTCCCGGGAACGATCGTTACTTTGACGTAGTGACGGCAAGTGACGGGGGATTGCGTCTGGAAGTGAAGGCTCTTCCGGGCGGTCTGCAATTTTCTCCGCCGGATTCTCAGCGGGACTCCTTCGGCCGGTTTCTCAGCAGTTACTTTGACGACAGCACTACCAGTTTCAGCTGCGCTGGTAGTATTTCCGTCGATGGTTTTGCAACGTTTTCCGGAACGCTGGCGTTTGAACAGAGTGCTGGCGAAACACGGGTTGTGGGTTCCGGCATCACTGTGGAGCTGGGTCAGGAAACCGCTGGTGTTGAGATTACCGACGCCAGTTTTGGCATTGTGGTGACCAGCAGCAATACCTACGCGATTGAAGCCACTGGCACAGCAGCGTTGACCGGACTTCCGGGCTTTTCCTTGTCCGGGACGTTTTACGCAGAACGCAGCACAATCTCGACGGATGTCGATCGAACAGTGACTGTCAACGGACAATCCGTCGCGATTAATGTGGGTGCAAATGCCAGACGTTTTGCTGGCGATGACGTGCAATTCGGCATCACAGGTTTTGCCGCGGTCGAGGGGGATTTTGCGTTTGACCTGTCCGGCACCAATGTGACGGCTGTCGCCACCAATGTGACGGCCACAATGCAGGCCGGTCCATTTTCCGCAGGGCTTACCAATGCCAGCCTCGGGCTGATTCTGACGGACGCGGACACCATGGCTCTGGAAGTCCATGGCGGCTTTTCCCTGAGTGGCGGTGGCTTTGCATCCGCCTCGGCGGATTACGCGTCACTGCGATACAACACAACGGACGAGGAATATTCCAACACCACGGTCAGCATCGGTTCCGTTAGCTATGTCTTCACCGATGTTCCGGCGGCGACGGACCTGATGGTCCTTACAGCAACCGGGCTGAGGGTCGACGTTGGCGATTTCGTGCATCTTTCCGGCGACGTTGGCTTCCAGCGAATTGGGGGCGACATTGAAGCTGTCGCCAAAAATTTCGCCGCAAAACTGCGCGCCGGATCTGGCTACTACGCAGGAGTTTCCAACGGCGAAGGCGCGTTGCTGCTGAATGCCGATGGCACCCGCCAGGTCTATGCGTCAGGGGACTTTGTCCTTTCCGGCGGCAACCTTGGATCGGTGAGTGGTACCGCGACCGTGACCCAGAACACCTCGACTTCCGTCATGGATGAACGGACTGTATCTGTGGACGGAATTACCGTTGTGATTCCGCAGTTGGCAGCCAGTGAGCAGAGCGTTTCAGCCACGGCAGAATTTACTGTGCAGGACTTTTTCAGCATTTCCGGCAATGTGGCAATTAAGAAGTCAACGCAGGATCTGGTCGTCTCGGGTAGCACGACACCGATCACTGTCGAGATGCTGACTATTGGGGGGAGCGACATCAACGCCTTCGTGGGCACCAATGCGGGCTCTGAAAATGCAATCGGCTTAACGCTGACTGGCGTGGCCTTTGGTGTCATGGTTGCCTCGCCGGTAGATAGCAAAAACGGTCAGGACCAGCGGACATGGACAGCGGCCATGGCCGCTGCCGAAACCGCCAGCCTGTCCGGGATTTCTGACATCACCGCCTCGGGCACTGATCTCTCGGTTTCACTGAATCAAGCCGGCGGAACCCTGAATGGCAATGCGGCCACGGCAGTCGCTGATTTTTCGGGAACCAACCTGACGATCCCTACAGGTGGCGACTCACCGGTCGTTCTTGACTACGACACCGCATTGCTGCAGGCGAGCGGCACGCTGAATCTGACGGTCTCCAGCTTCCTGCAAGTGGAAGGCGGCATTGCGATCAGCAGAACTGAGGGTTCTGTGAAACTGGACGAAGACACACAGTCGACGTCGGTGGATCTGCTCACGATCGGCGCGTCAGACGTTTCTGCGTTTGCCGGGGTCAACGCAGGCACCGAGGACGCCATGGGGCTGCAACTGGCCGGGGTCAATGTGGCGATTGTCGTCGCCACCTCCAGCGAAGACAGTAGTCGTCAGTGGGTTGCAGCAAAAGCCACCGCATCAAGTGTCAGTTTCGTGGGAGTGGATGGCCTTACGTTGTCGGCATCAGATCTGGCGGTCGAACTCAATCAGCCTGATCAGGATGGACACCTGATCAACTTCAGTGATCAGCCGTTGCTCGTCGCCACCGGGCCCGACTCGTCAATGACACTGGACTTCGATGCCGCGGACGGGCCTGTTCTAAAGGCTTCTGCCACGTTCGATATCGATCTGTTCGGCTTTGTCCTGCTCAACGGATCCTTCGCCGTCAGCAAATCAGAAACGCAGGTCATACTGGCGGATGCGGACAGCACAAGTCTGGATGTTGACCTGCTGACCATAGGAGCGACCAACGTCAACGCCTTTGCGGGAGTCAACGGCAACAGCAGTGACCGCCAGGGGCTGGCCTTGTCTGACGTCGAATTTGGGCTCGCGCTGGCAACATCAAAGACAGATCCATCGCGCCGCTGGACTGCCCTGACAGCGACTGCCGGCAGCGTTGAGCTGGTAGGGGTCAATGATTTGACACTGTCTGCCACGGATCTCTCACTGGCCATCAATCGAGCTGACACCCAGGGTGACGTGATCGACTTTTCCGACAGTTTCCTCGCTGTGGAAACTGGAAAAGACAGTGAAGGTATTGCCACCACCGTCACTATTGACTTTGATGGTTCGCGCGGACAGCTTCTTGAAGCGGCTGGAACACTGACTCTTGGCGTGGGCGACTTCTTCTATGTCGAAGGCAGTCTTGCCATCACTAAATCCTCAGAAACGCTGAAGCTTTCTGATGAAAGCTCCGTCGACGTTGATCTGCTGACGATTGGCGGCACAGGCATCAACGCCTTCGCCGGCGTGCATTACGATACTCCTCAGGCGACGGGTCTGTTATTGACGGATACCGAGTTTGCCGTAGCGATGGCGACGGATAAACAGAACACCGCCAGAAAATGGACCACATTGCAGGCCAGCGTGGGCAGTGTTGCAATCGTGGGGGTTACGGGACTCACAATCGAAGCCACAGACCTGAGTGTATCAATTAATCGACCGGATACTGTGGATGAGCTGGTGGTCGACTACAGTGCAGACACACTGTCAGTCAGAACCAGCTCCACTGATTCTATCACCCTCGATCTGGACGGGGATCTCGGACCGCTCCTGAAGGCTTCCGGGACACTGGATGTGAATGTCTCGGACTTCTTCACGGTCTCCGGAAGTTTTGCCGTCGAAAAACGTCGGGAAACAGTGACGCTGTCTGACGAAACGACAGTTGATGCCGACCTGTTGACACTTGGCGGGACAAACATCAGCGCCTTTGCCGGAAACAACGGCCCCGCAACCAATGAGGGGGCTGTCGGATTACATTTGGACGATGCCGAATTTGGTCTGGCGATGATTACGGACCGAAAAACGCCCACAAGAAAATGGACCACACTGCAGGCGACAGCCGGGCTCGCCGAATTTTTGGGCAGTTCGGACTTCGAGGTCTCGGGAACCGATATCTCGGTTGCGATCAACCGGGGCGTGAAGGTTACGGATTCTGAAGTAGCGGAGTCATCAGCCAACACGAAGTATCAATTGCAGATTGCGAACGATACGGTTGGTGCGCTGACGTTCACTTATCAGTCAGCCACGGGAACAGCGACCGTCTCCCGGTCCAACAGTGATGCTGCCATCCGCACGAAAATCACAACAGCCCTCGAGGGAATGCAAGGCATAGGAGCTGGCAACGTGGTCGTTACGGGATCACGTTCAAAGGGCTTTACGATTGAGTTTCAGGGCACACTCGCCGGCACCAATGTGACCGGACTGACGGTGTCGACACCCGCCAACTCCTCAGGTTCGGTTACAGTCTCGCAACTGACAGCGGGCAAAGTCGGCGTCAGTGAAGTTCAGTCCATCACAATCATCCCGTCGCAGATCCCGGAACCAACGATCCGCACGACGGTGACTCAAATTTCCAACGGAGCATCTGGCAGCAGTCACTTGCAGGAAGTTGTGATCAGTAAACCGAGCATCCCGACGCCATCGGTTTCGGCAATTGTCACAGAAACGACCGACGGTTACACCAGCACCAGTCAGATTCGACAGCTGACAATCAGTAAACCGGTGCAGACAAAGCCGACAGTGACGACTTCTGTGACCGAGTCCAGCAGGGGCGTCGGTGCGTTGAACGAGCGTCAGCAGATCACACTCAACAGGCAGACGCCGACAACGCCTGAAATAAAAGCCACTGTCAGTGAACTTACGGCAGGAAAAACGTCTGAGGGAACTGTCACCGGTCTCACAATTTTCGCAGCAAATGCTGCCCAGGGGACGTATTCGCTCAGCTATGGCGGGAAGACTGTGACCATCATCTGGTCTCAGAACGATGTTACCAATAACTCGCGAAAACTCCGAAATGCACTCCAGAAGCTTACAGGTGTGAGTGATGTGAGTGTCAGGTTTGACCAGAGGACCATCACCACCGAGCAGCGACATGCGATCCGTATCCCCGGCTTTACGGGAATCATCACTGCTCAGGATGTCACCCTCGGAGCCACCTTCCACTTCGATCCCGCTGGCAGTTCGTCCGCGGGTCTCAACGAAGTGCAACAAGTGACTTTTGTGACCGCAGCGGCCAGCGGAACCTTCCGTCTTTCATTGCCCTATAACGGGCGGACGTATACCACGGCTGCTCTGTCGCTTGCGGCATCCGCATCGTCGATTCAGACCGCCATGAATACAGCGCTGTCTGGAGCCGGAACAGTCACTGTGAGCCGGACTGGAACCACCGACGGTTTTTCCCTGAACATTACCTTCACCGGAAGTCTGGGTTCACGGAATCTGGAATTGCTGAAGGTCGAAACGGTGGCCGATGCGCCTGCTGCCGGTGGCACATTTACGCTGTCCTATCGCGGACAGACGACATCCGCCATCGCCATGAACGCCAATACGGCAACGCAGGCGACAGACATCCAGACGGCACTTCGCAGCCTTTCGACAATTGGTGCCGGCAACGTCCAGGTCACGTACGATTCCGCATCTACCAGCGCCGCTCCACAGTACAATGTCACATTCACTGGCAGCCTTTCCGCCACAGATGTCGGATCAATTACCGCATCTGCCCTGCAACTGCAGTACGCGTCAGTTCAAACGCGTATGCTGGAAAATGGAAAAGCGACCTCGAATGAAAAGCAGACGGTGACGTTGGACAGTGGGTCAGCCAGTGGCACATTCCGTCTGTCTCTGACCGTCAATGGTCGCCTGTATACGACAGCGGACCTTGCGTTTAATGCGACAGCCAGCAGTATTCAAACGGCATTAAATACAGCCCTCGGCGCGGCGGGTGCTGTCTCAGTCAATCGACCAGGCACCTCCGGATCCACGACGTTCGATGTGACGTTTTCCGGGGCTTTGGCGGGAAAAGACATCGCACCGCTGACGATTCATACGGACGTGGTCACACCGAAGGCTGGGGGCAGCTTTACGCTCAGCTACGGTGGCCAGACCACAGCGGCGATCAGTCTGGCAGACAGCACTTCAGCCCAGGCGTCTCAGATCCAGCAGGCACTGCAGTCTCTGAGCACGATTGGTGCGGGAAATATCAGCGTCAAATATGACGATACTTCGGCAAACGCGGTGACCGCTCCTCGTTTTCTGATAACGTCAGGCACCATCAGTATTGAAAACATCACCGCCAGTGGCAGCAATTTGACCAACGGTGCCGGCATTAGTGCGTCGACGATCTCGGGCAGCAGCACCAGCGTGAATGACGTGCAGACGATCGCGCTGGAGACTGGAACTGCCAGCGGGACGTTTACGATGACCGTCTCGTACAATGGCAGCACCTACCAGACGTCCGCTCTGTCCTTTGATGCGACAGCAGCGGCGATACAGTCTGCCTTGAATACCGCACTCGGCAGCATTGGATCAAGCACAGTTGCTCGCAGCGGCACCTCGGGGTCGGCGGCACTGGAAGTGACGTTCGGTGGCAATCTGAGCGGAAAGAATATTGATCCGGTGATCGTGACGACCAGCACGGTCACGCCGACGGCCAGTGGTTCCTTCACCATGACCTATGGCGGGCAGACGACGCGTGCAATCAATCTGGTGAATGGGACGACGGTTCAGGCGAGCCTGATGCAACTGGAACTGGAACGCCTGTCCAATATCGGCAGTGGTAATGTCGAAGTGACATGGGACAGCACGTCCTCTGTTCAGCAGCCTTTCTTTCGGGTGGCATTGAAGGGAACGCTTGCCTCCACGGTGGCCTCGACATTTACCGTTCAGGGCAGCGGCCTTACGAATGCGAGAGTGTCGACGTCGGCATTGACGACAGGCAAAGCCGTCGTCAGTGAAACACAGCGAATTGTGATGAATGTGGGAACGGAGACCGGCACGTTTAAAGTTGTCGTTCCGTTTGGCGGGAATGTGTATCAGACCGCTGCTTTGTCCTTTACGGCCAGTCAGTCGGACATTCAGACTGCGCTGAACACAGCACTGGCTGGCGTCAACGGGACCACGACCGTCACAGCGGTCACGAGTGATGGACAATTACAACTGCAGGTAACGTTTGGAGGTGCTCTGGCCGGTGTTGATCTGGGCCCGGTGCGTGTGTTGACACAAGCCAATGTGCCCGGCGCCTCGGGCGCGTTTACACTGTCTTATGACGGAGAGACTACGGGCAGCATAACACTGGCCAGCGACGCTGCCGCACAGGCGGCAAGCATTCAGGCGGCTTTGGAAAGCCTCGCAAAAATTGGCGTTGGCAATGTGTCGGTCTCGGTTGACACGACGGCCCCTGCCTCGGGATCAAGATACCGGGTTGCTTTCACCGGCGACCTCGCAAACACTGACGTACCGCAAATTTCAGCGGATTATCCAAATGTCTCAGGCGCCACCATTTCAGCAGGCACAATTACGGCCGGAAAGGCGGGAGATGGCGAAACGCAGCGCATCCGGATTCTGACAACCGGAAACGAAAGCACATTCACACTTTCCGTGGTCATCAGCGGGACAACCTACACCACAACCGCGATCTCCACCTCGGCCGGAAAAGACGAAGTTCAGACGGAACTCAACACTGCCATCGCTGCATCCGCCGGTGCGACGATCACAGTCACATACTGGAGCGGTACTGAACTGCAGGTCCGTTTCGGAGGAACACTGGAGGGGACCGATGTGCCGATGATGACGGGCACGGCACAATCGTCTGTCAGCGAAGCTGTCCTGAAGCAGACGGTGGAAGGCTTCAATCAGCCAGCCGTACCTGCATCGTCGACCATCCTCGTTGTCGATTACGCAGCACATCCCGTGACGGTCGCCACAGGAACAGGAACGTCAATTTCTCTCACGCTCGACGGAAGTCGCGGCGAATTGACGGAAGCGTCTGCCACGGTCAGATTGAGGATCAAAGACTACATCCTCGCCTCTGGCAGCTTTAAAGTTGAAAAAACTTCACAGCAGGACGTTGATCTGCTGGGCGATGCTGTTCTGGTCGATGTCAATCTGCTGCAGATTCAGCTGCAGGATGTCAGCCTGTTCGTCGGAACTGGCGGTGTTTTTGACGCCGCATCAAACGACATCGACACAACAGACGCGACAGGCCTCTACGTGGACAATGCAGCGATGAGTATCGGCATTGCCACGGTCACTGACCCAACACCAGACAATCCGCCAACAGATAAGCGGAAGTGGACAGGCATTGCAGCCAGTGCAGATGGACTCAGCATCGTGGGCCTGCCTGACGACTACACGATCGAGGCCAACAACCTCAGTATTGTGTCCAATTCCGCCTCGAATGGCACGCAGATCGCCCCGAAGATTGACTGGTCCGTGTTGTTTACGGACGACGCGCACCCGCTGCATGATCTCGCCGCTGAGACGTCATTTTCTGTTGCCGGTGACATGACGCTCAATCTCAAGGGTTATGTGATGGCTGTTGGCCATTTCTCCGTTGAGAAGACGCAGCAGGAAGACGTGGATCTGCAGGGCGATGCTGTTCTGGTCGACGTCGATCTTCTGCAGATTCAGCTGCAGGATGTCAGCCTGTTCGTGGGGACCGGCGGAGTCTTCGACTCCATTACGAACGACATCGACATTTCGGACGCCACGGGCTTCTACGTTGACGATGCGGCGTTAAATATTGCGATCGCCACGGTTACTGACCCAACGCCGGAAAACCCGCCCACGGACAAGCGGAAGTGGACAGGCATTGCAGCCAGTGCGGGGCGTATGGAAATCGTTGGCCTTCCAGAAGAGTTTGTCATTCGAGTGGAAGACTTGAGCGTCACGTCCAATACCGCCAAAAACGGGACAGAGGCAGGCACGCCCATCAGTTGGTCAACACTCATAGACGACACAGACAATCCACTGCACGACGTTGCAGGCGACAAAACGCTTGAAGTGACAGGACGTCTCACACTGTTTCTGAGTGATTTTGTCCAATTGCAGGGCGATTTTGGGTTGAGTAAGTCATCCAATGTCGAAGTCAAACTGTCTGGCAGTACGACAAAAAAGACTGTGAACGTACTCACGCTCGGTCTCGACAATCTTGATGTTTTCGTTGGCGACGGTCCTTATTTTGTTGACAGCAACAATGACGATACGATCGATGAGCAGGATACACCCAGCGCGGACGCGACGGGTTTGCTTCTGAAAGACGTTTCGATTGCCGTTGGAATCTTCCGTCCTGTGGAGGGCACGGGGCGCTATTACGCAGTAAGTGCTCGCTGTGAGGACATTGATCTGCTGGGGATTGAGACCGGCGGGTCGGATGCCTTTCAGTTGACGGCCACGGGCTACCGACTTGAAGTCAATGGCGGGTCTACGGGTGGTTCGTCGCCGCAGCCTGCGGCGATTGACTTTTCGGATGACCCCGTCACTGTCAAGACGAGCGGGTCATCTGACGTCACGTTCGACTATTCCTCGGCCTTGCTGCGGGTTGCCATTGAACATGCCACGCTGGCAATTTCGGACTACGTGTATGTATCGGGCGGATTTGCATTTACCCGACAAAAGAATATGTCGGTGACGTTGAATGACGTCCCCGCAACCACGAAGACAGTGAATGCGTTGGTGTTTGGTGCCGGCAATGTTGACTTGTTCGTCGGCAGTGGTCCGTACTTTGAGGACACTGACAATGATGGCGACATCGACGACCTGGACATTCGCAACCCCGATGCCATTGGTCTTGCCATGGAAAATGGCAATTTTGCGTACATGGTGATGACACCCACGGCGGGTACCGGGGCCAAGCCAAAATACAAAGCGCTAAAAGCCACAGCAGACCGAATTGGGCTTGTTGGAATTGATGCATTTACGTTGTCGGCAACTGACCTCGTGGTCGAATACAACTCGGTCTCGAATCCGTCCAATCCTGACGACACGACAGTCGTGGATTTCACGCAGATGGCTGGGGGGCATTACACAGCTGATACGGGATATGGCACCCTGGAGTTTGATTACAGCCGCAAGCGGTTGCTGGCGGAAGTCGGTGAAGCAGATCTGCAGATAGCATCCAATGTCTTCATTCGCGGCGGATTGGCGTTCTCTAAAGGAGCGCCGCAGATTGTGAAGATGAGTGATGGCACGACAAAGACGGTCAGCGGCTTTGAAATTGGAGCCAACGATCTTTCGGTGTTTGTGGGGACGAACGGCCCCTACTGGTTGAATTCCACAGGGACAGAAATCAACAGCAAGGCGGTTGGTGTTGCCATTGAACACACCGACGTCGCCGTGACAGTGCTGAAGCCAACATCGGAATCCGACAAAGTCAAATACATTGGCCTGAAAGCCAGCTCGTCATTCTTTGGATTTGTGGGGATTGACGCATTTCAGCTGGAAGCGTCCAACATCGTGGTGGATCTGAATCTGGCTTCTGGTGGTGGTTCAACCTCAGGGTCGCCCGTAATCGATTTTGATGCCACATTCAACGAACAGCGCACGGTGTTTGACACGAATGATAATGGCATCATTACCGTGGCAGAACTCCGGGCATTGTCCGGGGAGACCAGCTTTGAAGGGATCTACACAACAGAGGATCTCGATGGTAAGTCGGTCAGCTACAAAGCTCTGCTGGCAGCACTGGATACCGGCGATGGCACGGGAACGACACCAGACGGTTTGTTGCAGATAGCGGAAGTGGCGGCCTTCCTGAGTTCGGCGCACGACTCGCTGGCTACGACCAGCGACGCCAACCATAACGGCAGATTGGACGTTGGCTATGAAATTCGGATGGGCGGGGAATCCGCATTTCTGCATGAACAGCAGCGTCGAATCCATGCATCTGCCGATGATGTGTTGCTGAACATCAGCGAATTTGTCTACATCAACGCCAATATGGCAATCGACATTGGTGCCCGTGAAACACTCACGGTCAACAGCGGCATCTCATCGTACGTCGCTGGTCTTCTGCCTGACGGCTCAGTGGAGTTCCTGAATGGTTTGCTTAGCGAGTTCAAGACGCAGCTGAACAACGCAAAAACCACGCTGAATAATGCGTTTGAGTCGGTTGTGACCGAGGTAAAGCAGCAGGTGGACAATGTGATTGACCAGGTGGCGGACAGGATCTCCGAGCAGATCCAGTCGACTCTGGCGCAGGCCAAAGATGCCGTTGGCACACTTGTGACGGACCAGCTCAGTGCGGGCACCAGTGGACTCTCCGATCAACTGCTGACGCCGATTCTCGATGATTTAACGGGCGAGCTTCTTGACGCCGTACCTGAGGGTACGCTGCGAGACATGGTGAAAACCATTATCGTGGAACCCGTAGAAAGCCTGCTGAAAACAGCATTTGAAGAACTTTTGAAAGAAGCCATGCAGGATTCCGTGGATCAGCTGGTTGCCGCGGTGTCTGATGCGCTGAATTCAAGTGTGGGGAAGGTTGGGGATAAACTCAAGGCGGCCATTCATAAGGCCATGGAACCGCAGGTGGCCCGCATCACGGTGAAGCTGAATGGTTTGATTGCTCAGGTACAGAACAAGCTGGCTCCGGTGATTGAGAAGCTGGATGGCATCGCGAATATAACAATTGGCGATGACTTCAAAACCATTGGTGGTCTGGAAGCTGAAGTGACCGCGATTGGCATCAGTGACGCCAATGCCTTTATTGGTATGCCACCCTCTGGAGGCCTTGATTTCAGCCAACCGATTGCCGATCAGGATGGCATCGGCATTTTTGTGCAGAACTTCAACATGGGGCTGGCCATCTTTAAGCCGGTCTTAAGCAAACAACTGCCGACATTTACCGCGGCGAAGATTACTGCCGACGCGGCGGGGTTTACGGACGGTGGTGCAGATATTCTGATCATGACCATCAGGGATCTGGAAGTTGAGCTGAATCTGGGTAAACCTCTGTTGAACGTCGGACCATTGCTGGGCACAGCCACCATTGACTTTAAGAAATCCTTCCCCGCCGAACCAGGCGGAACGCCAGGCTATGTCGTGGAGACGGGTACCACATCCGATTCGATCACTCTGGACTTTACTCAGGAACGGATTCTGGCCAGCGTCTCCAATGTGACAATCCAGGTCGCAGAATTTGTTTACATTTCCGGCAGCATTGCCTTTGAAAAGGGGGCAGTGCGCACGGTCAAAGTGGCTCCCGGCCTTACAACAGACGCAGCACAGGCATTGCTGGATGAATTGAATCTGCCTGACAACCTTTCCATTCCGGCGACAGGTGCAACGGAGACAGAGCTGAGCTTCATGACGGTAGGCGGGTATGACCTGCAGGCCTTTGTAGGAATTGGCGGGCCTTACAAAAATGATGCGGGTGTGATCAACGAAAAAGCGATTGGTATCGTCGTCGAAGATTTTGACTTTGCCATTGCGATGATGAAGCCGACCAATCCGCTTGAAACCTTTATGAAGTACTATTCGCTGAAAGCCAGTGCGGAGCTTGTTTCGCTTGTCGGCATCGACGACATCACATTGAATGCCGAACGTTTGTATGTTGAGCTGAACTTGTCATCGCCGTCGATCTCTGGAATTCCTCTGTTCCCAGTAGTGAATTATGCGGCGACCGAGGAGTTCGCCAGTGAGGAACTGCCGCTGTTTGACGTCAACGACGACGGAGAGATTACGCTGGGCGAACTGGCGACGCTGAATTCGCAGCACAATGCGGGGTTGAATTTCAGTGGTGTTAGTCTTACGGACCCCATGGTGGCGCATCACGATCTGATCCTGAAGTATCTGGACACCAACCACAACGGCATACTGAGCCTGACTGAAGCGGCCGTCCTGCTTGGTGGAGACACGGCAGCAAAGAACCTGGTCAGCGCAGCAGACGTCGACAGTGACGGGAAAATCGATCCACTGGGAATGGAAGTAAGAACTGGCAGCGTTCCACTGTATCTCAGCATGGATTCCTTCCTGATCAAGGCCCAGGGTTACATCGAACTGGATATCTTCAGTATCGTCACGCTGCAGGGCAGTATTGCCTTTGAAATGGGCCCCAAAAAGACGGTCGACATTGTCGGCGTTGACGGCAGCCGTTCAACGGACGAACTGACTACGATGACAATTGGAGCCTCCAGTGTCTATGGCTTCATTGGCTGGGACGGTCCCTATTTCCTTGACGGTAATGACAACAAGAGACTGGACAGGAATACCGCTGGGGTTCCGCTTCCGGGCGAGGTCAGTAGTAGTGCGAAGGGATTTGCGCTCAACGATCTGAACCTGGGAATGTTTGTGGGGATTTCGGTGGATGTGACCGACCCCAAAGGCTACGTCGCGCTGAATCTGGACATCGATTCGTTTGAAGCGGTTGGGTTTGATTTCCTCGATCTGAATGCGACTCTGGCGGTCCGTATTAATGTGGGCCTGAGTTTGGACTCTGTCGGGGCCATTGACTTTACAACCAGTTTCCCGGATGACGGCGGTTTCCTTGTCAACACGGGCGATCCGGACAATCCAGTGCTGCTGGACTTCGATTCGTTCCTCGTAAACATTGAATTTGCCGGGAACATGACGATTCTGGCTGGCGGTACACCCATTTTAGCGATTCTCGGGACGCTGTACGTTGAAACGGACGGCACGGAGTTCAAACTCTTTGCCTCAGCCAATCTGCGGATCGGTCCGGATATCAGTGTTCCAGCCAATGAAACACCACTTCTGGATATCAGCGCGCTGGGCGTGATC
>CAIQIE010000073.1 GCA_903871805.1 uncultured Planctomycetaceae bacterium
ATTGCTGACCAGTCCGTCAAACCGCTCCTGAGTGTTCAGCAACGGTTCAAGGCAGTCGCCAGCTTTCAGCAGCACGCGGTCCGCGACTTCAAGCTTCTGCACATTTCCCGAGGCCACAGCCATGGCCGCCGCAGAAATATCAGTGGCAGTCAGTCGGCAGAGCGGGCGTTGTCGAGCAATGGTGATGGAGATGCAGCCGGAACCGAAGCCAACCTCCAAAATGTGCAGCGATGCTGCAGTAGGAATCCGCTCCAGGCATACATCCACCAGTGTTTCCGTTTCGGGACGCGGAATGAGCACCCCGGGGCCTACATCAAAGCCACGGCCGTAGAATTCCTTTGTGCCGACCAGATAGGCCAGCGGCTCACGCTTGGCACGTCGCTGCACAAGTTCTCGCATGACCGTCCGTTGCTCTTCTGAAAGCAGCTCCGTAAAGTCTGTGTACAGACGTATGCGTGCACACTTTCGAGCAAAGGCCAGAAGTAACTCCGCCTCAAGTCGAGGCGATTCCACTCCCTTCTGCTTCAGAAAACCAGCCGTCCACTCCAGAATTCGCTGGACGGTCCAGCCTTCTGCATTTGAGACAGGAGAGGGGGCAGGCGACATACGACACCAGTCTGAGTTTCAGCAGCGATTAGAGAACACTGACGCGTTAATCCACGTTATCAGGACCAGAATGCCCACCAACCGGGGCAGGGCGGATTGTCGAACGTGGCAGGTGATTCCGCAACCTGAGTGAGGAAGAAACCGGGATCGCTTTTCCGCATTTTTCCGCCTGACAAAGCATGATATGCACGCAATGGGTAATGCAATCACTTTCCATGGGGTGACTGGGGGATTTTCAGAAACGTGTCGGAGTGCGATGTCCTGCTCAACGGAATTTTCTGAGTTTTGAGGCGCCCGGCCACAGCAGCCTGCTGAAAAATCGGAAGTCATCCCCGCGCAGCCCGGGATTCATGGTTGGTGTTCTGCAAAATCACTGGATTCCCGCCTGCGCGGGAATGACACGACTGGTCGGGAATGACACGCATGGTCGCAACACAACCAGCCCGAGTTTTTCAACAGGCTGAATGGACAATGATTGGAGTGAGCGACCGATTCCACAACATCCCTCGGACGCAACAACGTCACGGGTCGTCGAGAAATGCCGGTGAAAAACCGGAACAATCAGGCATAAGGAAGACGTTCTTCGGAGCGATTTGCGCATCCAGATGTCTCATAATGGTCTGCATTCAGCGGCAAACAGTGCCCGAAAATTCCGATCAGACAAACTGCGTGGGCCCCGAAAGGTGGCGATTCAAAAAAATTGCGGTAACAGACCGAGAAGTATGCCGGCCTGAGGGGATTTGATTATTATGCAGACTACAATGACCGGTAGTGAAGAACCTGACGCCGGTAAAAGAGGATTGCTTTCGGGCTCGTCATTCCCATAATAGGGCGCAGCTTGCCTGCCAAACCGTTTTGGGCGTCTGCTGTCTCGCTGGTTTACGACCATCGCAATCGGCGTTCGGACTTCGCGGGCAGTTCATTCTGCCATCGTTTGCGGGCAAACGCAGCCACCGCGTTTTACGCCGGAAAAATGCCTTGTATCAAGAACTTCTGATCGTGACTTCATGACAATCGTGGACTGGATCATAGCTGCCGTGGCAATAGCCGCCCTGCCAATTCTGGCAGTGCGAGCCGGCAGGCGGATGAAGAAGCCAGACGACTACTTTACGGGTGGCCAGCAGTCCGGTCTGTGGCAATTGATTTTCTTTGTGTTTGGTGCCGGAACCTGTACGGATTCCACATCTTCGGTGATTGCCAGTTCGTGGCGAACAGGACTATCAGGATTGTGGTGGCAGTTTTTATGGCTGCCGATCACTCCGATTTACTGGATCCTGGCACCTCTGCTTCGGCGTCTGCGAGCGATCACAACGGCCGACTTCTTCTACGCTCGATTCGGCCCCAGCACGGCAATTCTGTATTCGCTGTACGGGATGGTGATCTGTGTCGTGATGATGGCTGGGGTGTTGTGGGGTTCCGCGCGACTTTTGAATACATTGACAGACCCGTTATTTACTGACATTTCCTCGTCTTTGAACATTCGCATCCCGGTAGTCAGTCTGCAGACTGCAATCTATGGTCCCGGACATGGTCAGCAGCCTTTTCTGACCTGGCGTCCACTTTTGGGAGACGCTGTGGCCGGTGTCTTTCTCAGTATGCTTCTGATGGTCTGTGGATTAATTGGCGGATTAAACGCCGGGATTGTAATCGACTGTATTCAGGGGGTCATACGCATACTGCTGACGCTGATCCTGTTGCCAGTGATTTTTTATCGAATAGGTGGTTTTGGATCACTTCAGCACATGCAGTATCTGAAGCCTGGAATGCTGGATTTTGTGGCCAGCTCAGATGCACGCCTGGAGCGACTTCACGAACCCTTTACTCCATTTTATCTCTGCATGCTGTCGCTTGCCGCGCTGCTGGGAATTGTCGTACAACCGCACATCGTCGTACTGTGCGGGGCGGGCCGGCGGGAAATGGAATCGCGAATTGGATTTACCTTCGGAAATCTGCTGAAACGGTTCTGTTCGATTCTCTGGGTTCTGATTGGGCTTTGCTGTATCGGCTGGTATCTGGGTCCGACAAGCCCTCTCAGTCAACCGCAAAGCACTATCGAGCAGGCCCAGCTGCTTGCAGACTTGAGGATGTCTGCAGCCGGTGATCTGACAGAATTGGCAGGTCCAGAGATCTACCGCCTGAATTCGGTGGATCAGAGATTTGCCGATCGATTGTTCGGCAGAGTCTTTCGCGATGTGCTGGGGCGAATCATCCCCGGACTGACGGGTGTAGCAGTCGCCATGGTCATAGCCGCCGCGGTCAGTCACTGCGGGACACAGATGGTCGTTGCCAGTGGTTTATTTGCGACTCATCTTCACCGGCGATATCTAAGTCCGGACGAAGAAGAGAACTCGCTGACCGCCGCAAGAATCTGCGGCCCCGTGCTTGTCTTAGCCGCCCTCGTTCTGCAAATGTCATTCAACAGTGTGGGCGACGTTCTGCGACTGTTTATCAAGACACCGGCCATTATCGGCATCAGTATGTGGATGGGACTGATCTGGACCCGCTGGAACACGGCGTCTGTCTGGGCCGCAACGCTGACAGGAACAGCAGTCGGAGTCATTTGTGGCTACTTTCCGGAACAGATTCGTGTGACATTTCCGGGGTTGGCAGAGCAGATGTTTGAACAGACCAGCATGGGCAGCGTGATGCTGGACTCATGGAAACTTCTTGTGATTCTGGCTAGCTCTCTTACATCCGGCTTTTTTATAACACTACTCACCGACCTGCCGCAGGACGAGCAACTGGAGTTCTTTTACAGACTCATCAGAACACCAGTCAGCGAAAATGAGCAGGATGTCGATATCACAAATTTCCAGCCGTCGGACGAAGACGAACTGGCTCCCTGCATTTCATTCCTTGGATTTCAACTGCCCGGCCCCACGCGGGGTGGGACGATCGGGTTTATCATCGCCTGCCTGCTGGTCGTCGCGATGATTGTCGGTACCAAGCTGATCGCAATGGTGGTCTGAGCAGAGCAGTTGCGTATTTTCAGGCTGGCCTGAAAACGAAAAGGGAGCCTGTCCACTGCTGCGTGAACAGGCTCCCGAATCAGAGTTCTAATGCCACTTCCCGGTAAACCCGCTGAAGTGTTGATAATAGTGTCCGGCGAACATACCGGTCCCGTCTGCATCGTGACTAAGTCCAGTCGCAGATCACCTTATGCTCGCTGGACCGGAACAGCGTCCCGTCAGCCACGTCATTTCGCCTCGACCCAGTCAGAGACAGCAGTTCAGTTCACGCTCCTCGCGTCAAACTTTCCGGCGGTATCTGATGAGCGAACTTTGCCTGGAGCCGGCGATCGGCTTGCCGCTGTCGGGTTGGTGGGCACAGCGCGATCGCTGGCAACACCTTCTGATGCCGCCTGATCGGCCTTCGGAGCCCAGTTGGTCACGGACCATGTCGGATACTCGTCTGCCACGCTGGACGCAAGGTCCTGCAGAATTTCCATCATCTTCTTGTTGTTCATGTCACGATTCGCGATCACTCGCTGCATTACAAATCGCTTGTTTGTCGGGATGTAAGCAAAGAACTTGCCCTCACCCAGACGGTCATTGGCTGCCAGCAGACGCAGCAGCGCAGTACGGGGCACTTCTGTCGACGTTTGCGGAATCTGGTCCAGCCATGCCATGACCCAGACCGATTCGCCGTTGCGGCTGAGCACTGCGGACATGGAGAACTTCCATTCTTCGCCGCGGTAACTTGTCTTGAAGGCGAAATCGTATCTCTGTTCGGTCTGCGTCGGCTTCAGACCAATCGCAGACAGAATTTCACCAAGCTCGGTCTCACTGATCTGGCCAGGTTGCGGGGCCGGTCGAACTTCCTTCTTGCCTTCCTGGGCAGACACAGACCAGACACCACCGAGTACCAGCAGTGCCGGCAGCAGTACAGCACTCCAACTTTTCATGACTCACTCCCTTGAATCATTCCGGCAGAAACTGCCGGAAAAAACGGATATCAGATGACTGAATGCGATCGAAGGCCTGCCGACTATTGGACACCCGTTCGATCCCATGGAACCGCCTGATTCCGGTGGCGCCCTGGGAAATCCATTCCGCACGGCACCACTTTTCTCAGGCTTTTCAGCCGTTTTCCTGACTTTCCAGATACTTCAGGCAAATCGAGGACCACGTCTCAAATTCGTCCATCTTCGTGATAAGCTCTGACGATGGTGCGAATCCTGCGTTTATCATCGACTTTTCACGGGGTCGAACTTTGGGATTGTCGACATTGAAAATGTGAACGATGCCAAGATGCACTTTTCCGACCTCGGTCAGATCGTCGTTAATCAGACCCACACAGTCCTCTGTCCACCCACATTCGATATCCACTTCTTCTTCCAGTTCCCGGCGCATGCCTTCGATATACGGGGAAAGATCCCCGTTCAGGTCAAGAGTCGAGACGTGGCCGCCAACTCCAATCGAACGTTTTGCATGCAATCGGGACTCCCCCTGAGCAGTACCGCGCTGGTAGTGAAAAACCTCATCCCCACATCGGAAAATGCAGTAGGGAATCAGTTGCTTGAAGGACGGATCCTTTTCCATCTCCGGACGTGGCCGATAGCTGGCATGTTTCGGGTCAAGAAGCACACCGAGATAACGATCGACGTCTTCGCAGAAGCCCTGAAAGTGGCCAATTTCATGAAAGACCGCCGTGGGAATTACAAGCACATGTTCGACACTCATAGCTTTTTTGCACTTTGAAGGAATTTCGAATCTGCCTGCGGTTCCCGCCAAACCTGCGGCACCGAGGGATTTTGGGAAGCTGGAATCGACTTCGAAAAGAGTCTCGCATGGGCGAATCTTCGAAGGCACGACACTGATCCAGCACTGAAAGAACGCTACTGAAAGAACGCTGCTGTGCGGGACAGGAACAGCAACGCGGAAAGTTGTACTGGCCGCGAGTTTCTGTCAGGGCGATTTCGGTGCAGCTTCACCAGTGCGGACAATCACCAGACGATGATTCTGCACATCGTACTCATAGGCCAGATCGGCTGACAATTGAGGCAGACGAATCTGATTTTCGGTGATGATTCGTTGCATGAATTCTGCGTGCGACTCGGGGAAACGGCCTTCGGATGCCTGAAACAGATTCAGGGCATGTTCGATGGCGATCTGCGGAATCTGCAGCTGAGCATTTTTCAGGACGGCCAGTGGTCCGGTGATGGGATCGGTGACCGGGACTTTGGGGTTGACGATTTCCTTTTCGGCTTCCGGTGCAAATTCTCCAATCTCCGTGGTGCTCGCTGGTTTTTTGACAGAGGACGAAGCCGACGGTTCTGCGCAACCGAACAGGAGCGAATTCGTGATGGTGGCACAAAGGATGAGCCGGCCGACCCCGCGAAAAGTATCCGTTGCAAGTTTCATGTTCCTGTCGACTCCAATCTGTCCGGAAAGATCTCACAGCAACTCCGCCGTTAACTTTGTGGAGCCTGACGAAATCTGCTCCGCATTTCCACTACCTACGCGGAGATTTTGCGGGGATCATAACGTTGATTCCCGAGCTGTGGCGATTGTTTTCGCGACGCAGGTCCGGCAAACTATTCAATGTTGCACTGGAATGTGCGGCGCGTATTGAATCACATGATCGGTGTCACCGTCTCTGAATTGCCGCTGCCATGACAGAACGAAAAACTGGCCCGTTTGTTCCCGGAAAGCAGATTGGCGCCGGCGGTATGGGCGTCGTGTACCTGGCAATTCACCCTGAGTCGGGTCGTGAGGTGGCATTGAAGGTGCTGCCGCCTGGCATGATAGGTGATGAGCGAATGATGCAGCGGTTTGAGCGGGAAATTGACATTCTGAAAAAACTGTCGCATCCGAATATCGTCAGATACTACGGTGGCGGAACTCAGGATGGCCAGCGCTGGTATGCCATGGAATACGTCGACGGCGGATCATTGCAGGATGTTCTGAAGCGTCGCGGCAAATTGACACCGGAACAGACTTTGCAGGCCGCAAGGCAGCTCTGTTCGGCCCTCGAGCACGCTCATAATGCAGGCATCATCCATCGGGATCTCAAACCAGCCAACCTGTTCCTGTCCACAAAGGGAAAGCTTAAACTGGGAGATTTCGGGATCGCCCGGGATACAGAAGCCACGGCTCTGACTGCGGCCGGAAAGACACTCGGGACCTATGCCTATATGGCACCAGAGCAGATTCAGGGCACCCACGCGATCAGCAGAAAGACCGATCTCTATGCCACAGGTTGCGTGCTCTACGAGCTGCTGACTGGCGAAACGCCATTTGTGAGTGAGAATCCCGCCCAGATGATGATGGATCATCTGAACAGCATTCCCTTCGACGTGCGGAAAAAGTGCCCGGACTGTCCTCCCGAACTAAGCAAACTGATCGCCAGACTGCTGGAGAAAGAACCGGAGGATCGGCCGTATGATGCCCTGGCTGTCCATACCGAACTGACAGCGATTTATCGAACGCTGCAACAGGGCGTGACTGAGGTGTCACCGCAGTCGCTGAAGACGGCCGGCGTTTCTGGCGGAACGACGGTGGATCCCGTGACTGGTGCGTTGCAGCCCCTGAAGAAGCGCAAAAAGAAAAAGCAAAGCGCCGTCTACGAACAAACATGGTTTCTTGTGACCTGTCTCGTCATCCTGGCAGCAACGGTCGTCTGGCTGCTGCAGGGGCCGGGCGAAGAAGCCTTGTACCTGAGCGCCAAAGAAGCCATGGCCAAAGGAGACGCGGTGTCACTCGATGATGCTCGACGACTTTACCTGCTGCCTTATCTGAAGAAATATCCACAGGGGCAATACGCAGCCACGATTGGTCAGTGGCTGAATGACGTGGAAATCATCAAGCTGGAGGTTCAGGCCGAAAAACGTGCTCGATCCGGGCGGGATGGACGCAACGCCTTTGAAAAAAGCTGCCTGGTCGCCATGCGTGCAGAACAGGACGAGACACGGAATCCACTGGAATCCCTCGAACTGTATCTCGGGCTTCTGGAACTGGTGAATGCGCCGTCCACCACCGCTAGCGGCTCAGAAAACACAGTGGCCGAGGCCCCGGCAGAATCGGCCACAGAAAATGCCGTTTTCTGGAAGGGGCTTGCAGAACGTCGACTGGCCGCCGCCAAAAGCCGCTTTCTGGCCAATCCGGAGATGACCAGGTGGCTGCGTGCCAGGATGACGGACGCAGAGAACCTGCTGTTGTCAGAATCACCCGAAAGAGGACTACTGATCTTTTCGCGGTTTCGTGCTATCTTCCGGGGTACGGGCTTACTGGAACTGGAGGCCTGGCTGGAGTACGCTCGGTATCGCAATGATCAACAGCCCGCCAGCATGCCAACTGATTATTTCTAATCGTCACAATGCTGATCGTTGCCCACCGTGCTTTTCGTCGTAACACCAACGGTGTGTTCCGGGCAAAGCAGCCGACCAGAGTGGAAAGAATAGGGGACCTGATGGCGTCATTTCTCGAACAGACTCGCCGTGTCGAATTTGTAGAAACCGATATGGCCGGGATCGTGCACTTCTCCCGATTTTATATCTGGATGGAACAGATTGAGCACGAGTTCTTTCGATCACTCGGACTGTCAATTATGCAAAAACTGGATGACGGAACCGTGATCGGCTGGCCGCGAGTGTCGGCACAATGCCGTTTTGAATCACCTGCTCGTTATGACGAATTGATCACGGCACGCCTGACCGTGCAGCGGATCGGCGTGAAGTCACTGACCTTTGATGTCGTGTTCAGTCGCGACGAAAAAGTTCTGGCTCGAGGCTCCATGAAGACAGTCTGTTGCCAACTTCGCCATGGTCATGAACTGGAATCTTTCGAGATCCCGGAACTGTATCTCTCGCGGATTCAGGAGCACTCAGAGCACCGTCCCGCCTGAGGACTTCCGGTGCAGGCGGGAAATGTACGCAATTCCTTTCGGCATCCATGGTTTCGCAGAACCTCCCGACAAATTATGATCCATCAGGCCGCCGAATTTTCGGAAAGTCGGCCATTCTTTTTCCGGGGAACCACCGAACTCCACGGAACAATCGTTGTCAGACACCCCGCTAATCCATCAGAATTTCAATTCTCGCCCTGCCTCTGCAATCATCCCTGATGACCTCTACTTACGGCGGATAAACTCATGTCAATAGCCACCTCGCAGGTTTCACAGGCCACATTAGCGACTGTTGCCTTTTCAGACAAAGCCGCAGAGGTGTCCGAGTTTTCCATTCACTTTGAGAATGAAGAACAGTCCAATTCGGTACGGGATCTGATCGCTTGCACAGAGCCTCATTCGCTGCGCACGTTCACTCCCAGCCAGGCAGTGCTGGCAAAGTCTGCCGGCTGCTTTCACTGGACACCGGAAGGACGGCGGTTGTTCGATTTCACCTCCGGGGTGCTGGTCGCCAATCTGGGTCACAACCCACGTCGCTGGATGCAGAGATTTGTCAGGTACATGGGCTGGAATCCTGCGGACTTTTCCGGATCTGAAGAAGGCTACTTTCAGGCGGCAACACTGACAGCCTACAACGCAATGACACCGCTTGAAGCCGAAGCCAGCGACCGACTGATTGCCAGCCTGCAGGCCTCAAAGGGTGGCGGCAGACTGCAGACAGTAATCTGGGCAGCCTCAGGATCAGAAGCCGTTCAAAAGGCAATCTGGGCCTGCATGCGCCATGATCCGGCTCGACCCGGAATTCTTGCCACTCGGTTCGGCTTCCACGGAAAAAAAGGGCTCAGCGGCGCCGTCACTGGATCCGAATCTGATCCGGAACGCGACCCCCGCGTGCGATTTATCACCTTTCCCAAAGAAGAATGTTCGGACATCGATCATCCGGCGAAAGCCTTTCAGCCAGAATGGTATCACGAAGAACTGGAACGAATCTGGGCAGAGTCCGGTGGCACCATCGGCTGCCTGATTACGGAACCCTACCTCGGCGGCGGAGGTAGCTATCATCCGCCAAAACCCTATCTGCAGTTGGTACAGCAATTCTGCCGCGAGAAAAACATCCTCTTCATCCTTGATGAAGTTCAGGCCAACTTCGGACGCACCGGCAGCATGTATGCGTTTGAGTCCTATGGAATTGAACCGGACTTTGTCTGCCTTGGCAAAGGACTGGGAAATGGCGTTCCCGTCAGCGCGGCTGTCGGACGGCGGGACGTCTGTGATGCCATGGGGTACGGTGCGACGTCAGACACCTGGAGCGCAAATCCGTTGTCGTCCGCCGCCGTGCTGGCGACGCTGGATGAATTTGAATCCACCAATGTTCTGCAGCGGACCAACGAACTGCACACCATCGTTCTCAACGGTTTGCGAAAGCTCAGACAAACCGGCTTGATTGTGCGAGTTCGCGGTGAGGGTATGGTCTTTGGAATTGAATGCGGCCCGCATCTCGGAAAAACCCCCGCACAAACAGCCAACGCGATCGTGGAACGCTGCTATCGCGGCAATCAAAGAAATGATGGTATTCATCTGCTCGGACCTCTGGCTGGTTGTGTGATCCGCATCAGCCCTCCCCTCACAATGACAGACGACGACGCCCGGTACTCGATGCAAATGCTGTTCGACTTCTGCTCCGACGTCGCGAGTACCTCGTGATCCAGTCGTGCTCTCCACTGGAAAAGATGCGATTGTGTTTTTGACGACGGATTGCTCAGATTTCACGGAGTAAATCGCAGGCAGAGCTTCCCTTGAAGCCGGAAATGATTCTGGCGCGCAGTGACCACTGTGACGCGGCGAAGTGGTGGGGGGGTTGGTGCGGGGCACCGTGACCCGGGATCCCCGCCTTCGCAGGAATGACGAGCGAACTCTGGTTCAATCGCCCGGCGTTCTGCAACAGACGACTCACAATGTGTCCACGTTCTGATGTCTAATGTCGTCAGTCCGATGGCACCCCCGTATTCGGCTTGTAACTGTTGCACGGCATTTCTTCAGGTTTTTTCGGCATTTATCGACTCTTTGCGAATTGGCACGTCTTTCGCCATTTCTCTGAAACGAATCCGGGACAACTCTGGTGTGGTCCAGATGCAGATCCGGAGGCCGTCAGTGCTCTGATCTTCGCGGAGACTGGCAGCCCGTCCCTTTTCTGACCTGACTGAAGGAATGGTGCCGTTATGAACAGGAATCTTCTTCTGCTCGTTTGTGCCTCTGCTCTGGTAGTTTCCACACATAGCCAAAGTTCTGCGGCTGATCCCTATCGTAACTATGCGGGGACCGGCACCCGAACGGCACCGCCGCGCTCCTTCCTCGGAATCCCCGTGCCGCAACAATGGATGGGGCAGCAGCCAACCGGTGCTTTCAGAAGTGCTCCGGGAACATTGTCTTCTGCAGGTCTGAGAACAACTCCCGCAAACTGTCCGAATGGCAAATGTGGCCCCATGGACTGTGCCAACGGCGTTTGTGCTCAGCCAGGTTCAGCAGCCAGCACTTGCCGCAATGGACGTTGCGCGCCAGGAGGCACCCAGGCCGACTGTGTGAATGGGCAGTGCGTACGAAAACCTGCTTCAGCATCGTTTTCCGCACAACCGGCCTGCCCCAACGGACGCTGCCCGGTCGCCACGACAAGGCGACAGCCCGTTCAGAACCAGGACGCAGAATGGACTCCTCGGGTCACAGGCAGGACAGTGCCCGCGGATCCGTTTGAAAAGCCGGAAACCGGTCGCGTATCAGACGCCGCCCTCCGGTTTGTACGCCCTGCAGTCGATCCAATTCGCGACACGTTCAGTTCCGACTATGACAGCAGCCGTCTGGAATTGCGATCCGACTATTTTCGTGGAGAGCAGGGCAGGGTTCGCGGACAGCAGAACAGGAGCAACCAGCCGGCTCTGGAAAATCGGGAACGCGGGCTTCAGGGAACCGAGCGCCAGACCCAACCCGTCCGTCGAACCATGGACGCTCCTTTGGATCGCAATCCCGTTACCGCCAGAATCTAAGCATACCGGAGGTGCCAGCGACGGACAGTAAACATCGCGGCAACCTGAACTGCGGCATCCGAGGAAGAAAACCGAAAGAACGTATTCCGCCGCTCTGATGAGAACCAGTGGACACTGAAGGACTCGCCCCAACAACATCATCGCGGTGTTGCCGGGCGAGTTTCTTTCGTTTCAAGAGAGCCGTCTCTGCGACAGCACAGCAGTTTATCGATTGACACTGTTGGCACTGAAGGGAACGGGGCGCGTACTTCAGACACTCAGGCCCAAATACACCAGCGCGGGACTCAGGCCGCAACTGAACTGCTCCACGCCTGCACATGACAACGCTGTTACACAACTAGACTGTGACAAGCGAAAAAACCATCAACGCATTCTCTACGCCACCGCCTGCTGCAACCATCGCTGAGTTTTCGCAGACGGCACCGCACCCAAAGCACGCCTGCCGCATCGTCGTTTGTCGAGCAGGTCAGACTCCGCAAATCATGTTTCAGCCAGCGCGCTGGAAAGACCGGTTGCGGAGAAATTCGTCTTAGCCGTGATCGTCGCCCCTGAATCTACAGGGCACGCAGAACAGCAGCGGCACTCTGGCCCATAGCCGTGCGATTGACCGTGATGGCGGTTCGGTTGTGCAATCGTTGAGCTTCTCCGCGAGCAACGTTCAGACGGCACCGCGGATCCGGAAATTCGTAGTTCAGAGTTGCCGGTACATAACCGTTTTTCAGTGAAAGCAACGTTCCTGCCAGTTCCACTGCCCCGGCACCGGCATCGAAATGCCCAATGTAGCTTTTCAGCGCCGTCACCGGGATTCTCATGGCCAGATCACCAAACACACGATGGTAGGCGCGGGATTCGACTATGTCATCCGGTTGAGTACTCTTACCCTGAGCGTTGATGTGCCCCACGTCACCCGCTGTGATTCCGGCGGCCCCGATCGCAGATTCCATGGCCCGAATCAGACCCACGCCGGCAGATTCGTTCGCCACGCCACGACCATCACAACCAGCACCTGTCCCCAGAACCTCTGCGTAGATCTCGGCTCCCCGACGGACGGCGTGTTCGTAGCTTTCCACGATGAATGAGGCCGCGCCTTCACCAACCACGGTCCCGTCACGCTCGAAGTCGAATGGCCGACAGGCCCGGGAAGGATCGTCAGCTCGACGAGATAAACCTTCAAAACTATGAAACTTTGCGATATCCACGGGATGGATGTTGGAACTTCCCGCACCAACAATCATGGCATCTGCCCGACCAGCCTGAATCACTCGCACTGCTTCCGCCAGGGCCAACAGCGCCGATGCATCGCGACAAGTGATCGTGTTGTTCGGACCACGAGCATTATGGTCGATGGAAACATGGCTTGCAGGCATGTTGGGCAACTGCCGCAGCAGCCACAGCGGTGCTATGCGACCAACAGCTTCTGAACCCCACTTGTCAGGATCGAAGCCCTCGGAACTGCGACAAACTTCTACAATCGCCGCCAGTTCCTGCGGATGACAGGTCATTCGACCAGCACCAAATACGACACCAAAACGGTCCGGATCAAGTAATCCGTCCGAAATACCCGCGTCCCTGACCGCGAGAGAGGACGAGGCGACGCCGAGTTGGATGTCGCGGCACATGACCTTGACGTATTTTTTATCGCGAAGGAAATCAACAGGGTTGAAATCCCTAACCTCAGCACCAAACGCAGATGGAAGACCATCTGTCGGAATGGACTGAAGGTAATCTATCCCCGATTGGTTCTGCAGCAGGCTCTGCCAAAAGCGATCGTTACCGATCCCTATCGGAGACACCACGCCGACACCGGTGACAACCACACGGGTTTGCTTGTGCCCAGCCATGAAATAACCCCAACAAGGAATGCAGATGACGGCTTCCTGATCTGCATTCCTGACCCAGTTTTCGTGATCGAAGTATCCCTCCGACCCTTATCACTCATCGCTACGGCGAGTTCCCCACGAACCCGGTAACGACGCTACTCGAAAACAACTCATGCCCTGAATCCTACAATCGGCTTTCCGCCCCCGCGGAAATCCATGGATCCAGTACAAGTCACTGTTTCCCTGAACCGACTCACCGAAAAAGAGACTACCCCAGTCCCCTCTCCAGCCCCGATCTTCTCTAAATTACACGACTTTCAACTTTATCTGTCAAGTGGACTAGCGGTTACCGACTCGCTCCCAACACTTTTTCAAACCTTCAGCAGTGAACACATGAACAGATTTCATGGAAATTCTGTTCATTCGCACCGTCACCGGGAATTAGCAATCGCTCCAGCATGCACCGAAAACAATGTGGTTTCAAAGCCACACGCTATTAAACTCGGTAAATTCCAGACACGCGTTCTGAAAACTGGAGGGACTTCTATTTTCGCGGCGTCAGGAACGAATTTCCGCAATCTCGCAACCCGCGCAATGCACTCTGCGCCAGAACCCTGTCTCAATTCGCAAACAGTCACGGGCCTGCATCGCCTCTGCTTCCCTCCACACACGCTACACTCAAAGTGCAAAACCACCTTAGGTTCACAGTTTTGCAGCCATACGGAACACCTGGTCGTTTTTTGGACCGGAAACTTGCATTCCCTGCTCCTGTGTAAAAAACAGAATCATTTGAAGCTGCGACTCAAAACACCTTTGATATCACCAACGATGACAGGAAATCGAACGTAGTGTTTCAAGTCGCAGGCCTGTTGCGAGTCGACAGAAAATCACTGAGCGACGAAGCCTCAAAGACCTACGGGTAGCGTAATCCCTCCTTTATCTTCAAGTCAAAACACCCACCCGGCAGAAGAGGCGGCACAAACCTCTACCAGCAAATGGTTTAGGACTAGACTAGCAGTCCGAAGTGCTGATTAGGGCAACTAGGGGAAATACAGGGGTGAATTCGCCCCCCGCAGCCAGCTCAGCAGAATCTTGCCAAATATGGAAAGAAGTTCTCGAACTTGGCGGAAAAAGGTGTAAATTCGGCGCAACCGAAATCTGGTTTTTTTCAGTGATGAACAAAAGAACAGCATTTCGACCGTAAGCATCTTGGTCGCTGGGGCAACCAGTTCCGCGTGTTGCCCCAGTCGAGAGTGCTGCGAATGATTTGCGGAGCAACAGAATCTCTGGCCCTTAGCCGATGGAGCTTAGTGTACATGATCACAGTAGAAACGGCAGAAGCCGAAGTTGAGCGTCTGTATCCTGGCTGTCAGCTTCCCCCATACACCTATTACCCCGGCTCCGGGATGCCTCATCCCGTGCGAGACCCAAAGGGTCACAGCCACGGCAAAAAGCACGCTCCCGGTCAGGGCCCCAGGGCGTTAAGCCAGGACAGCTGGCATATGAATCGAAACTATCTGCTGGGACTGGACTACTTCAATCTGGGCTTCTACTGGGAAGCACATGAGGAGTGGGAGCGTCTGTGGCGAGTGTCTGGTGCGGACACAACTGTCGGTCGATTTCTGAAGGGATTGATCAAACTCGCAGCCGCTGGTGTCAAGGTTCGCGAACGCAGTATTCATGGTGTTCGTCGCCATGCAGCATCAGCCGGAGAAATGTTTGCAGATGTGGCTGCAGAAGCCGACATCGATGCCTTCTGCGGACTGGAATTTATCCGTCTGCAGTTTGCAGCCGACAGAGCCGCCCAGCTGGCTTACAAAAAGCAACACACCCCAGGGTCAGCAATTCGAGTCTTTCCGTTTCTGTTGAAGCCCGAGTCCGCTCCTGTCGTGTAAACGGCACGTGTTCGGCATGACAGATCGTTCAGCTTAAAGGCCGGGTTGACATTTTCATCCCGGCTTTTTTATTGTCGTCGAGGCAATTGTCTTATTCCGGCACCTGCAAATGGCATGTCCCGACCTCCGCGACACAGTCGCTGAACAATGCGCCCGGGGTAAGTGTCTTTTCCCAAAAATTGACGCTCCCGTGTTTGCGACAAAACCCGGAACTTGTAACTGTCTGTTCGAATTCCTCACGCAGTCGCGGTACCCTGCCCGGGTCTTTATATCTCAGACGCGTTTGTCAACGTGTCATTTGCACCGTTGTGGTTCTGAATTGTTTTGGGGTTAGGATTCCATGAAGATACTTGTGATTGGCTCCGGGGGACGCGAACATGCTTTGGTCTGGAAGTTGAGCCAGTCACCACTTGTGAAAAAGGTCTACTGCGCTCCAGGCAATGCCGGCACTGCAGAAAATGCGGAAAACCTGACGATTGCTGCCGACGACATTACCCGACTGTGGCGATTCGCTCGCGACAATCGCGTTGATCTGACGGTCGTTGGCCCGGAGGCTCCGCTGGTCGCCGGAATTGTAGATGAATTCCGTCGCCAGGGACTTGTGATCTTTGGCCCAACCGCCTCTGCAGCACGCCTGGAAGGCAGCAAGGTTTTCACAAAAAAACTGCTGCGCAAAGCCAGCATTCCTACAGCGGATTTCGCCGTTTTCAGCCGTTTTCCCGAAGCAGAACGCTATATCGACGAAGGTGACGAGCAGCCTCTGGTGGTCAAAGCAGACGGACTGGCTTCCGGAAAAGGTGTCTTCGTCTGTGCCACTCGGGCAGAAGCCAAGGCCGCCGTTCGTTCCATCCTGCAGGAACGAAACTTCGGAGACGCCGGATCACAGATCGTGATTGAAGAATGTCTGGTCGGTCAGGAAGCAAGCGTTCTGGCTATCGTCGATGGCGACACCATCGTTCCACTCGAAGTCGCCCAGGATCACAAACGGGCCTTCGACAATGATCAGGGACCAAATACCGGTGGCATGGGCGCCTATTGCCCAGCACCCGTTGTAACTCCAGAGATCATGGACGAAATTGTTCGACGCATCCTGGTCCC
>CAIQIE010000074.1 GCA_903871805.1 uncultured Planctomycetaceae bacterium
AGAGGTTGGTGGCGTCTGATCCGCCGTCGGAAAATCTTCGACACGTTGTGCGTCGACGAATTTCTTGTGCCATTCGGCCACATCGGCCACCTTTTTGGTAGTGACCGACGTGAGTCGAATCTTCTTCTGCTTCATCACATCGGCTTCGTCGAGAGCGTTGCCCTCGTCCGCCGGCATGCACTCGTTGACGGCCTTGAACAGCTCCAGCCAGAGTGACCGCTTTTCAAGAGGGGCTACGAGTTGCGCGATGTCATCCAGAATCTTTTTGTGTGTGCCATCTTCTGCGTCGTACTGAGTTTTCTGGGTGCCGATTTCCCCCTGAACTCCTTTCACATATTTCTGGGACTCATCCCACTTCTTTTCGCTCCACGAGTTCAGAACGCTGGCACTGCCAATGGTGCTGATGCCCATCGACAGCAGTAATCCGGCAGCCGCAGCGATCGCCCACGGCTTTTTGCTGCGAATCCGGCGATCCATGGCGATCTCGGGGGGCAACAACGTGGTGCGAATCCGCGTTTTTCCGATCGCCTGCAGTGCCAGTCCATAGGGAACTGCAAACGTCATAATGTTTTCGGAAAACAGCGGATCTGTGAGCACGGAATCTCCGGAAACGCCGCCCAGAGTCTCCAGACGCTCCACGGTGTACTGCTGCAGGTTCTGCTCAAGAAATCGCTGCAGACCGGCAAGGCGAAACCCGTTGCCGACACCAATGATCCTGCGAATTTTCGCAGACCTGTGGGTGCTTCCAAAATAGCCGATCGTACGCTGGATTTCAGAAACGAAGTCGTTGAATACCGGACGCATGGCCTGAAAGACAGCCTTTGGATCCGGCGCTTTGGTGGCGTTGCACTTCAGGTGCTCAGCCTTGGCAAACGTTAACTTCATTTCGCGAGTCAGGGCGCGAGTGAAGTGATTGCCACCGATCGGTACATTCCGGATCCAGATACTGCGTCCATTGGACACCAGCATGGTGGAGTTGTCAGCACCCATGTCCAGAATAATGTGGTAGTCTTCCTGGGCCGGAGGGTCCGGGGTTTCAGCTGTTCGGCGAAATCCCAGCACATCGTAGGACAGGTAGTTGTACAGCGCCAGCGGGGCAATCTGGACAATCTCCACTTCTCGCCCGTTATTCGTGAACGGTTTCATCGCGTCATAGACCAGTTCGCGTTTCATAGCGAACAGACCCACTTCCGCTTCCAGCATAAAACCGCTCTCTTCAACACCACCACCGACGGCCTGGTAGTCCCAGATCACATCGTTCAGGTCGAAGGGGATCTGCTGCCGTGCTTCGTAGCGAACAATTTCCGCAACCTTGCTGGCCTCGACCGGCGGCAGCTTGATGAATTTTGCCAGCGAACTCTGCCCGGGAACGCTGATGGCGATCAGATCGCCATCCACCTTATTCCGCTCAAGGAAAGTTTTCATGGCTTCCCGAATCAACTCTTCGGGAATCGCGTCGGGCTGGCTGAGAATTTTTGGATGAGGGATGTAGTCGAAGGCCGCCGCGATTACCCGCTGACCGTCTTCTGACGACCGCAGCTTGATCGCTTTCAATCCAGCCTGACCAATTTCAATACCCCAGGCACTCTTTGCTTCTGCCATGTTTTTCCCCAGTCCGCCTGTCCCTGGATTGCGCTACGCTGATTACCGGCTTTGCTGCAACACCCGACTACTCTGCCACAACGCCCGTGGAGCCGCCAGACAGTCGCTGATGTGCTCAACGTGCTGCCCGGGCAGGATCCGTTTCTGAACTTTTTTCCACCGCTGCTGCTGCCATGCCGCTGATTGACAGCAACTTTTCACCATTCGGCCGTCTTTACCCAAACCAGGAAATCATCAAAACCGTCGTTTTCCAGCAGTTTTTTCGAAGTCCCTGCTCCGCAAAGTTACCAGCCGATTTACCGTCTCGTCAACCATTTTCGGATGTTCCGCGAAATTCCTCGCCATCCCGGAGACGCTTTTCTTCAAAAAGTCCGCGAAACACTGACTTTGACGCCATGAATTCCGGGAATGTTCCGGAATTCCGGAGGGATTTCTGGAATTGTGGGATTTACCGACTCCCCTGCCCCACAGCGATCAGTGCGGCAGCGAGCTCCCAGACACACTTACTAAGCAGGCACGGAGAGTCGCTGTCGGGCCGCGCTGGTCACCTCCTCGATACTCTCAATGGCGACGTCGCAGAGAATTTCCACGTTGGCCACGTCCATTCCCGGAGCGGGCATGAGCACGACCACGTCGCCCAGCGGTCTCAGAATTACGCCGCGCCTTCTGGCCGCCAGAGTCACCTGGTGCCCCAGCCGAAATTCCACCGGAAACGAGGTCAGAGGAGCTCGGTCACGCACCAGTTCAATTCCCACCATCATGCCACATTGCCGGATCTCGGCCACATGGGGGTGGTCCGCGATCGCGCGGAGCTTGTCGCTGATGGTCTGCGAACAGCGAGCAACGTTTTCGAGCACATGCCGTTGTTCAAACAGTTGCAGCGATGCCAGTCCGGCAGCACAGCCCAACGCATTGCCCGTGTAGGTGTGCCCGTGAAAGAACGTTCGTCCCTGCCATGGATCTCCCAGAAAGGCTGAAAAGATGCGTTCTGTGGCGAGCGTTGCCCCCAGTGGGAGATAGCCGCCGGAAATCCCTTTCGCAAGGCACAGCAGGTCGGGGCTTACCTGTTCCCGCTCGCACGCAAAAAGAGTTCCCGTGCGTCCGAAGCCGACAGCCACTTCGTCGGCAATCAGCAGCACATTGTAGCGAGTACAAAGCTCCCGGATGTGTTTGAGGTATCCCGGGGGATGGACCAGAATCCCGGCCGCGCCCTGGACAATCGGTTCCATGACGACGGCAGCCAGACGCTGGTGATTTGCCTGGATGGTGCGTTCCACGTCATCAAAACAGTGCTGCAGCCAACTCTCTCGCGTATGTCCCTCCGGAATCCTCAGGGCCACCGGTGAAGGGACCGTCAGTGTCGGAAACAGCAGGTGCCGGTAGACGCGATGAAACAGGTCAATCCCGCCCACGCTGACCGTTCCCAGCGTGTCACCGTGGTAGGCGTTGCCGACACACAGGAAGGTGTCCCGTTCCTCCGGGCCTTCCGGTTTCTGTCGGTGATACTGGTAGGCCATTTTCAGCGCCACTTCCACGGTCGTGGCGCCACTGTCGGAGTAAAATACGCGAGTCAGACCCTGAGGTGCGCGGTCCACGAGGGCTCGGGCAAGCCGAATAGACGGTTCGGATGCGAGTCCCAGCAATGTGGAGTGGGCCACCTTCTGCAGCTGTGCCTGAATGGCCTGATCGATCTCCGACACCGTGTGTCCGTGGACATTGCACCAAAGGGAGGAAATGCCATCGAGGTACCCGCGGCCGTCCTGATCATACAGTTGGAATCCCGCAGCGCGGACAATGATGGGTGCCTGTTCTGTGCGCCACGCAGACATAGGAGTGAAGGGGTGCCAGAGACAGTCATTGTCCCAGTCACGGAGGGGGGCGTCGTCCGCCAGAAAATCTGCAGTCATTGGTTTTCACCTGAGAATTGAGGCGCCCATTCGGGGATACCTCCGACTTTTTGCTGAGCTTTATAGAGTTCGTGAAACGGGCGCACGGGTGAAAGCGGCGCGGTTTCATTGACCATCATCGGTCGCGATTCGACCCACCATGCCTGCCAGGCGGCTCGCATCTGCTCCACGGTTTCCGGATGCTGATCAATGACGTTTTTCTGCTGACCGGGATCCGCTTCCATATCGAACAGCTGTGTGTTGTTCACTAGTCGAAATCGCTGGTTGCGGATGGAGAATGTTTTCCATTGATATTCGTTGGGTTCGCTTCCCGTTGGCCAGCGTCCGATGTGCGTAAACAGGTACCGATCCTGCCACTCGGACTGCGGGTTGTCGAGCAGTGGCACCAGACTTCGGCCTTCTACCTGCCCTTCCGGTTGCCGGGCTCCGGCGATCGCGGCAAGTGTCGGAAACACATCAATATCGGCGGCTATCCGGTCAATTTCCCGTCCTGCAGCCCAGTGTCCGTCCCAGCGTACGAGAAACGGCACGCGCAGTCCGCCCTCATCCGGTGAATTCTTGAGCCCCTTCATTCCAGCGTTGTAGAAGTTCATCGGACGCTGATCCACGTCAGTTCCGAGTGGCTCGCCGGGCTTTCCGGATCCCCCGGGGGTCATGCCATTGTCTGACATGAAAATCACAACGGTGTCCTGCAGCATTTCCTGATCATGCAGCAGGTGCATCAGTCGACCAAAATTCTGGTCGATGTTTTCGATCATGCCGTAGAAGGAAGCCTGATCATTGCCGAAGCCACGCTCCAGAAATCGACGTTTCCATTCCGTGGGCACGACATACGGGGCATGCGGTGCGTTGGGTGTGATACAGGCAAAGAAGGGTTGACGTTCGGCCG
>CAIQIE010000075.1 GCA_903871805.1 uncultured Planctomycetaceae bacterium
ACGAGCACGAGCACGAGCACGAGCACGAGCACGAGCACGAGCACGAAGAATGAAGAACAGGCTCGATTTTCAGCACGTCACTAAACAGAACGCAGCTGCTGTGATTCCAGTTCTGCCAGAAAATTCTGGTACGACGACCGAATGCCCTCTTCAAGGGAAATCCGCGGAGCCCAACCCGTTTCGCGAATTCGGCTGATATCGCACAATTTTCGGGGTGTCCCGTCAGGTTTGCTGTAATCATGCGTGATGGCTCCGGGGAATCCCACCACAGCCGCAACCAGTCGAGCCAGATCCAAAATGCTGATTTCCATGCCGCTGCCGAGATTGACCAGATCCGGTGGATCCGAAAGCTGAAGCAGGTGCACAATTCCAGCGGCAAGGTCATCAACATGCAGAAACTCTCGGAGGGGACTGCCTGTGCCCCAGATGGTCACGCTGTCTGCCCCGGACACCTTTGCATCATGAAACCTGCGAATCAGTCCCGGCAGCACGTGACTATGCTGAGGATGGTAATTGTCTCCGGGACCATAGAGATTGGTCGGCATGGCCGAATGAAACTGAACGCCATACTGCCGTCGATAGAATTCACAAAGTTTCAGACCGGCAATCTTCGCAATGGCGTAGGCTTCATTTGTAGGTTCCAGGGGCGACGACAACAGACAATTCTCAGGAATTGGCTGCGGTGCCAGTCTCGGATAAATGCAGGTACTTCCAAGAAACAGAAAACGCTGCGTACCAGACTTCCAGGCGGCATGAATGGAATTCGAAGCCATTGCCAGATTCTGGTAGATAAACTCTGCGGGGTATGTGCTGTTTGCAAGGATTCCTCCCACCCGCGCTGCCGCAAATACCACGACCTCCGGCCGCTGCTCGTTAAAGAACTGCTCCACCGCGGCCTGGTTGCAAAGGTCCAGTTCGGAACGAGTGCGCAGCAGAAAATTCTGGTAGCCAAGGGCTGTAAGCCTGTTGACCACGGCCGCACCAACCATGCCTCGGTGCCCGGCCACGTAGATTTTTGATTCCAGTTGCATCATCGTGACAATCTCTGCTTTTTAGGGGATTTTTTGAGTTTTTCGGGCGGCCGCATGGTGGCTGCGGGCCAGGTTGTTCGGGGAGCTCTCGCTATGGTTTGGTGATTGCCACGACGGAAATTACAGTGTTCGAAATTGGCGGTGGTCGCTTCCTGACGGGCGCGGCTCGTGGGGTACTGGGGAGGTGACGCGGTGCAAGGTCTGTCGAAACAGTTCGATACTGATTTGCGGCGTGCAGTTACCTTCCGCATATTGACGGGCACGCCTACCCATCTCGGTCAGTTCTTCCCGATGATTCGCTGCCCAATGAATCCGCTCTGCGATCGCCGCAACACTGCCGGGCGGCACTGTCAGCCCGACTTGTTGCTGTGAGACAATCTGATGCAGTTCAGAATCGGCAGGTGCATTGGTGAGGCACGGCCTTCCCGCAGCCAGAATTCCATACAACTTGCTGGGCATCAGACACTGCGCCAAAGATGCCGTTAGCGGTATGAGATGAAGATTCGCTGCTGATAAGCTGTCCCCAAGTTGGTCCTTCGGTTGATAATCGAAGAAACTGACATTCTGCAGCCCCCTGCTCTGTACCTGATTCTTCAGTTGCAATTCCAACGCCCCCTTGCCGATGAACACAAAGCGGATGTCCTGTCTGTCAGCCAGCTTTTCAGCGGCTTCCACGAACTCTTCCAGCCTCTGCGTCAGTCCAAGATTCCCGGAATACATGACAAGGAATTTGTCCTGCAAGCCGTGCTTCTGCCGAAACGGATTGGGCTCTGGCACTGGTTGCACTGCGTTCGTGTCCGCCCAGTTGGGAATGACGTCGATTTTGTGGCCAGAAACACCACCAGCTTCCAGCAATCGCTTCATGTCGCGACTAAGAACCACCATTCGATCACAGCGCCGATACACAGCAAACAGCCGCTCGCGCAAGCGTCGCACCCAGAGGGAGTTTGAGATTTTTCCAAGAGCAATTCCGACGTCTGGATGGATATCCTGAAGGTAGCCGACCATTTTACAGCCGGTCCGCTTCTGTAAACGGTTGGCTTCAAAGGCCAGAATAAAAGGGTCCGTCTCAAACACGACCACGTCGGGGGCTGACAACCTGCGAAGCGCTTTTCTGACCGATATGGCGAACGAAACGTAGTTCATCGCCTTCATCCAGATTTTGCGTTTTGGCAGCTGCAAATGACTTAATCGCCGAATTTCGACGTGGTGCCGAGCGTGCAAATTCTTCCAACCTTCAGCTTTCGCCTGCGGGTCGATACTGTTCGGCTGGCCGGCAATTACCTGCACCTGAAAATCGTCACTCAGCCCCTCGCAGAGCGTCGTGAGCAGTTGCCCTGTCGCCTCCATGTCCGGCCAGTACGAACGATTCAGGAACAGCACCCGCGCGTTACTGCCACCGGTCATCGACTCACACTCACTTCCTGCGACCCCAGCAAAAAACACCGCCCATGACATTTGTGATCAGCTGACACAAAGTCCGCCCCGGTCTGAATCTTTGCTTTTTAAAGTCTGCACTCCGTTCCCCTGGGTTACAAATCCGTGGCGGATTATACCCCTGCAGCAGGACTTCGTCGTACAAAATGCAGCGTAATCGATCTCACGTCAGAAGAATCGGCACATCAGGTGGTCAGTATGGAATTCAGCGAATCTGCAAGCTGTACCGACAGTGACAAGATTGGGGGCTACGTGAAGATCCGGCTTGCAGAAGATCGGCTGCCGTTTCGATCCGCTGGAGTGATGCTGAACAATGCCCCGCCCCGAAAATCTCGTTACGGTCCCGGAAACAAAAAAGGGGTAGACGCTCTACCGAGCCCCTACCCCTGAGACATCAAATTCGTTGATCAGCGATCAAACAGACCATTCAGACGTTCTCTTTGACTTCAGGCTTCAAGACTTCGCCGTCAGAGAGACTGATCGCGGATTTTCTGGAAGTCCCTCGCGGATTTTCGTCCGCGTAGTACTCCCCACCGTCTTTGGCGTAGGCATTATATCCACCGTATTTCCCGTAGCCGTAACCGTACTTGTAGTTGTAATTTTTGTAATAGTAACGGTAATCAGAATAACGGTAGCTGCCGTAACCGTAGGTATCGCGTTCTTCCACACCGTTGATGACGACCCCAATAATCGTGGCCCCAATTTCACGCAGTGAATCCACTGTGCGACGGCCCAGATCCCGGGTGTGCCGGCTCAGACGCATACAAACGATCACGCCATCAACACGAGCGGCCACACCGGCAGGATCCGTCACTGCCAGAATCGGAGGAGTATCAATCACCACATAATCAAATCTGGCCCGCAGATCTTCCAGCAGCTTTTCGTATTCAGGACGAGCCAGCAATTCGGCCGGATCCTTTGGTCGACTTCCGCAGGTCATGACGGACAGGTCTGAGCACTGACTGGTCTGAATCGCAGAGTCCAGGTCCACCGTTCCACGCAGCACATCGGTCATGCCGATTTTGTTGTCAGCCCCCGTCAGTTTGTGGACCTTCGGACGCCGCAGGTCGCTTTCAACCAGGATTGTCCGTTTTCCGGACTGAGCGAGTGAAGCAGCAAGATTGAGTGCCAGAGTCGACTTGCCATCACCTGCCGCGGGGCTGGTAACAGACAAGACGCGATGCTCACTGCCCATGGAGCTAAAACAAACGGCCGTTCGAATTGCTCGGAACGCTTCCGCCGGTCGTGATCTTGGTTGGTGAACGGACACAGCGGACTTGTCAAATTTGTTCCCCTCACCAGCGATCTTCATTCGCTGTTCGGTCATGAATGGGATGTGGCCCATAATCGGAACACCGAATTCCCGGATAATATCTTCGGGCTTGCGGAACGAACGGTCTGCCATTTCAATCAGATAGCCAATTGCCAACCCCGCGAAGGCCCCCAGGAGAGCACCCATTCCGAGGAATCGTTCCATCACCGGAGACACTTTAATCCCGGTGCGGGCTTTCTGCAGAATCAGTGCGGTCACTCCCCCCATGCCACTGCTTAATTGAACTTCAGAAATTGCCGCGGATGTTTCCTGAAACAAAGTGGCCAGTCGAGCAATCGAAGCCTTCTTGTGGCTGTCTTCCAGTTCCTCCTGCATCAGTTTTCTGGCGAGTGCATCATCGTTGGCGGCCAGAACTTTCACTTCCCGCTGCTGTCGTTCAATGATGTCCAGTTGCTGCTGAATCGACTGCAGATAAACGGAAAGGAAATCCTGAGGTTCTGCCGCTGCGTCGGCCTGCTTTTTCTCTTCGTTGACTCCGGCCATTTCCTTGACGTGACCGCGAATCATCTCCATCTTCATTTGCAGCATTTTCACCTTTGGGTGCCCTGCCCCCAATTCGGCCATCAGGGACGCTTCCTCCAGCATCAGGGGAAACAAAACAGCATTCACGTCGTCGGGCCTGGAAACAGCATCCCGATCAGAGTTGGGGCGGGAATTTGTCACGAGCAGCAGAATTGCCTCACGGGAGCCGCCCTTTTCAAGAGCTTCCCGCATGGCTTCCAGTTCGGCCTTCATTTCTGCCTTGAGCAGTTCATACCCAGCCACCTTTGCTTCAGCAGCCTGTGCTCTGGTTCGGAATGGGTTGCTTCCATCTGTGCCAAGGTTTGAGCCTTCGCGGAACCTGGCATACTCCTCTTCGGCCTCACGCAGTTTCTCGTGGAACTCATCCCGAGCCCGGCTGAGCACGTTCTTGACCTCTTCGGCAGCGTCCTTGTAGTTTTCCTTCTGGGCCAGCACGTACTCATCCGCGGCGGCGTTTGCTATGTCCCTGATGTCTTCCGGATTGACACCGGTCACAGCGATTGTGATCACGCTGGGAGACTTGGACTGTACCGTGATCATGCCCGCCATCGCGGAGATGGCATCATCCTCGGACATACCGCTAAGCGTCGCCTTGGAATTCAGGTTATGATTCTTGTAGGCCGACCGCAGCGTTTTCTCGCTGCGGACAACAAAATTCGCGTCCGTGAGGTCTTTTTCTGCCATCAACGAACGTACGCGCTGGTCGCCAGCGCGATGAATTACCTGCACCATGACCTCGGCCCGATACTGTGGCACTTCACGCTGCAGCAGCATGTAACCCACACCGGTCCCGAGAATCCCAAACAGGATAATGAACGCCTTGCGACGCCGAAGAAAACCAAGCAGGTCGAGACCTGAATTGTTTTCTTCACCCTGCGGCAGGCCAATCTGCCCTTCACTCGAATTTGACACTTGCTCTACTCCGTAAGATTCCCGCGAACGTGCCGTAAACCGGCAAGCCGCTTCGGAACATCGATTCCATTTTGCAGAACAAACTCGGGATATCCACTACAGATTTCCGGATTCTCCGAAAAGCCTGCGTTGCAAACAGTTCATTGCCCAGTTTTGCTCGCCAGATATCAACGACACCTTCTATTTTGTACACTACCTGCGCCAGACACTGCTGAAAAAATCGACACAAGACGTCAATCCCGTTGTGTGCAGCCAAACCGACCAATGTCTTCATACCGCTACGACAGAGACGTTACCTTCGCCATCGGCGCGTCATCGGTGACCCAAATCCCCCGGCAGATTCCGCCGAACCAGCTTACCGGCCAGTTGTCTTTCGTCAAAATTCCCACCGGCCCATAGGAATCGTTTTGCAACATCAGTCGTTTCGCTGTACTAAACTTTACTTAGTTCTCCTGATCGCAATGATCAGAAAAGCGAAGGAAATTGCTACCAATGGCCCCCCGCTCAGGATTCGTGCTGATTTCACCATAGTTCTTTAAAGATTCAGTGAATTTGCCTGGTTGGCCTGAGTCACCAGTTGCACGGGCTGACGTTGGCTCCAGACAAAACCAACCGCCGCCCGCCAGGCAGATAGTGCCAGTTGCCTGAAGAAACTTCATTGAACGATCACGGGGTGTTTGTCATTGGAAATAGCGGCCCACGTATCAATCCAGTCTGGTGGGCGGAAGTTTGATCAGGCGTTTCAGGGACGTCTGACTGTCCTCCTGACCTGGATCAAGTTCATCAATCCGCATCCATTCGTTGTAGGCTTCTTCGTTCAGGCCATTTTTTTCCAGCAAGGCTGCCAGCTTTCTTCTAAGAACACAATCTGACGGATCACTGTCCAACGCCTCACGCAGCAGCGTAAACGCCTCCTGAGGTCGTCGCATCAGGTCGAGCTGGTCAGCCCGCAATAACAACAACGACTGCCGTTGGTGAAATCCACCGGCTGTCCAGTAAGCTTCGGCAATCCCCAGCAATCGAGTTCGAAGTTCCCCGTCCGGTAGTGAGATAGCAGCCCCGGCACTTGATTCAAATGTTTCCGGGGGAAATCGGTCCAGCATCGATTCAAGACCAAAAAAGTCAGAACCAATCCGCAGAATATCAGCGCGAAATTTCTCTGAATCCGCTATGGATTGCTCCCAGCAGAGCAGCCCCTCCTGCTCACGATTGGCCAGGATCAGGCAGTGCCCAAGCGCGGTCAACCGACGGGCAGCATGAGGCTCGCTGAAGAAAACGTGCTGCAGGATTCTGTCTTCGTCTGTTTCCGGCGGAAAAAACTGATCGCCGGCATACAATTCGGAGGCAAGACTGGGCACGAAGGCTGACGTCGCCAGCAACTTACGAGACTCCTCTCGCCACGGATACTTTGATACTGCGGCAAGAAAAGGCTCCAGCATGGTGCCGGACTTATCCGGTTCTTTCAGGGCCAGATATCGAATCGCGTACTCTGTGGCTTCGACTTTTCCCAGTTGGTTGCGTTTGTCAGCTGGTTTCACTTCAGTACCAGCGGTGGAGGCAACATACAATTCATGTTGTGCCATCAGCCGCATCAACTGAACCCGGACTCTTTGAACACCTGCATCGATCGGACGCCGGGCCATTGCATCGTCAAGCGCCTTCAGCATGGCGTCACCAGATTCTGCCAGTACGTCCGGATGAGGCCTGTCCAATACTCGGCGTGCGGGTGCGTAGGCTTCATAACTGGCAATGGCATCGAGCGTATCCGGGACGAGTAGCAGGTTTCCAACAACGACTATGCACCAGATGCAAGGAACAACCAGTTGGCCATAGCGACCTGGCTGCCGCTGTTCATTGTCATCCTGCACCGATTCTTCGGCCAGACGCCGAACTTCCTCTATCCGGCGGTGCTGAATCGCCAGCATCATCACAAAGGCTGCCAGCACAGACGGAAGACTGACACTGAAGTCGAAAAACACCTGCCCAGACAGCGATAACAACATACAGAAGATTGCAGACCCCACCCAGTCCGCATAACGACGTCGCACAAAAATTCCGGTATCTTCTCTGGGCAGAATCAAGCGTAGTGCAGATCGGCAACCTATCGCAGCAATCGCCGCGAACAACAGAAATCCCACCAATCCAGCTTCAACAAGCACTTCAAAATACTGATTATCCGCATGCTCGAACCACCATCCGGTAAAGTGCCGCTGGTAAGGAAGCGTCGCATAGCTGTAAGCCCCCAGTCCGCTGCCCAGAAGTGGAAAATCCAGGATTGACCAAACCGTGTCCGTCCAATGGACCACCCGAATTGTCGATGCTGAAACAGGATCCTTCAACGTACTCAGTTCCGTAAGAATGGGCGTGTCCAGATCCAGAAGCAGCAGAAATCCGGATGCCAGTACCAGCATCAGCAGCATTCCCCAAATGGCAAGAATCCAGCGTTCCGTTCGAATGCGGCTGGCGAAGAATCCAACCGCGCCGACGCATCCCGCTGCAATCCCTGCCCGCGATAACGTCCCGGCGATGCCGCCCAATAACAGCACACAAGACAGACAAGCGGCGGTCTGTATGGGTGTCATGCCGCCAATCTGTCGGGCGAATGTGCCGATTGCCAAACCACTCCGCTCTCTCCATCGCATTTTCCGAGTGGGCAAAGCCGGTTTATCCGGGGTTTTTCCAAACGCGACGCCCGAACACAAAAATGCCGCCGACATGCAAATCATCAACCAGCCGGCTGCATTGTTGGGGTTGACAAAACAGCCAAACGGAGGCGAGGGACTGATTTTCCAGTCATTGCCGACAATCACTTCCGCCGAACCCAATTGCTGGCTGAGCCCCATCACAGTCATCACCACGCCGCTGGTGACCAGCATTGCGGGTGCCACCACCATTCGGGACACAGGCCCCGACGTGACCACAAAAACGATCGAAAACAGAGCCATCGAGAGCAATTGATTCAAAACCAGCCATGTTTCGCCGGGCATCGGCGTGCGAGCGACTCGCTGCCCCGCCAATTCTCCGGTCAGGGCAGGAAGCTGTGGAGCCAGTTCACCGAAAACGGCACCATCCATTGACAAAGCCGGATGCGAAAACACCGGGGCCAACTGAAGCAGTGCGAGGCCGGACAGGCCAAGAAAACACCACATGATCCCAGGCAACCGCTGCGGAACGTGACCGCCCGTCAGACAGCCAGCGAGACAAAACAGTGAGGATCCCACTGCGCCGCACTGCAAAATCAGCTGGGCATGGGGAATAGCACCGCCCAGAAACCACGGCGAGACCGCCACCGTCCCGGAAGCGATCAGCGTTGCCAACCAGAAACAGATCGATTCCCATCGCGATTCCAGCCCACTGCCGGGGTCGCGATGCCTGCGGTTTTTTCGACGACTTCCTCGTTCTGACATTCCGTCGCCTGCCACGCCTTGAAAAAAGACGAAATGTAATCAAAAAACAATCCGCCAGTTGAACAACAATAATATGCAGTGCTGGCCCGCTACGGTTAAGAAAAAACGAAAAACCTCAAAAACTGCGGTTTTTTTGCCACCCTGGCAGCGATTAGTCGCCCAATCCAAATTTTTTTAGCCCCGTTGGGGAATGACTGCGCCGCGGACACTTTTCCAGTAAACAAACTGAATCGGTGACAGGCCTTACGCCTGCCGTCACCACGACGCCAACCACCTAAGAAGTCCCCTGATCATAAACGAACGGTGTCCAGGGATTCGGCACATCAATCGACGCCCAACGTTCCCACACCGAACTTACCTGATGGGGAACCCGTTTCTGTCGCGAAGCGCTAAATATCCTCAACTTTCCTCAACTTTGATACCATGCCGCAAACTCAAGGTTTATTGTAGTATTCGAGGAGTTTCCGGCTGACCACAGCAAACCTGGAAGCTCGCCATCTGAACCTTGCAGCCCGACGAGGATCAAGAAGAGCGTGCAGACGGCAAATGTTCAGAAACAACGGTTTTTGATAACACCGTTCGCAGGATAAACGACTAAAATCAACGTTCTTGTCTTTGAACAGCCGTTCCCGAGAATGAAAATCGACATGAACGGTCTGAATGTCCGCTGACAATAATGACAGAGCACCATGGACAATGTCGACAGTGCAAACAGCCGCTGCGATTTTATTCTGCCGCCCGGCCAAAGGCTTTCCGAAGGAGTCGTTTTCCATGCGGATTTGTGCGAAATCTCCGATACTGTGGCTTTTGCTGCTGGGCATGTCGACGCCCGCGTGCGGCGATCAGATTGAGTATAATCGGGATATTCGCCCCATACTCACGGAAACCTGTTTTTCCTGCCACGGACCTGACAGTGCCTCGCGCAAGGCCGACCTCCGCCTGGATCAGCGAGATGCCGCCGTCACTGCAGGGGCCCTGGTTCCTGGTTCGCCGGACAACAGCGAGGTGATACGACGCATACTTTCGGAAAATCCGGAAGAAGTGATGCCACCGCCAGCCATGAAAAAGTCGTTAACAACCGCCCAGAAAGAACTGCTGGCAGAGTGGATTCGCTCTGGTGCTGAATATCAGCCGCATTGGTCGTTTTTGCCCCCTGTGGCCGCTGAAGTTCCCAATGTGCCCAAGGCACTTGCAGGTCGCTGGTCTCAGTGGTCAAAGAACCCGATCGACGGGTTTATTCTGGAAAAGCTGGAGACAGCGGGACTGATTCCGGGTGAGGAAGCGGATCGGCGAGTCCTCGCTCGTCGGGCAGCGTTGGACATCACTGGCTTGCCGCCGTCAGCCACACTGCTGCAGGAGTTTTTGCAGGATTCGTCTCCGGATGCCTACGAACGCTACGTCGATCGCCTGCTGCAACTGCCGGAATGGGGTGAGCATCGAGGCCGTTACTGGCTGGACTATGCTCGCTATGCGGATACCCACGGGGTTCACTTTGACAATTACCGTGAAATGTGGGCTTATCGCGACTGGGTTATCAAAGCTTTCAACCGGAACATGCCGTTTGATCAGTTCACGATTGAAAACCTTGCCGGGGATCTGCTGCCTAACGCGACTTTGGATCAAAAGATTGCCTCCGGCTTTAACCGTTGCAACATGACCACGAATGAGGGAGGCATCATCGATGAGGAATATGCAGTTCTTTACACGCGAGACCGCACAGAAACTGTTTCTGCGGTCTGGCTGGGACTGACAGCCGGATGTGCTACCTGCCACAATCATAAATTTGATCCGCTCAGCCAGCAGGAATTTTATCAACTGGCGGCCTTTTTTAACAACACGACGCAGCCTGTTCGCGATGGTAATGTGCGCGATACGCCGCCGATTATCGTGGTTCCCATGGAATCGGACCGTACTCGTTTCGAGGAGTTGCCCTCGCTGATCGCCACATCGGAGCAGGCGGTGGAAACGCGTCATAAGGTGGCAACCGGCGATTTTCAGCAGTGGCTCAGCACCGCGACGCCCGACAGTCTGGGAGAGGCCGTTTCAAAAGACGGCCTTGTCCTGCACACGCTGATGCAGAATAGTCAGGGCCGGCAATTGCAGGTCGAAGTGAACGGCGTTGAATCCCGCGAGCTGCCATTGGCGGATACAGCCCAGTGGAACGAGGAGGCTGGCAATCGTTTTCTGACGGTCCAGGGTGCTGCCTGTCAAGTTCCGGATGTCGGGGACTTTGCTTCCGATCAGCCGTTCTCATGTGCGATGTGGGTAAAAGCCCCAGCCAGCGATGGCAGTGGGTCTCTTTGTGCCAGAATGGATGCCGGCCCCAACCATCAGGGGTGGGATTTCTGGATTCAGCAGCGACGGATTGGCATGCATCTCGTCAGCCAGTGGCCCGACAAGGCCCTGAAAGTCGTCAGTCGTCCGCAGATTCCGGCCAATGAATGGGTCCATGTGGCAATCACCTACGATGGTTCCCGTACGGCTGCCGGACTTCAGATTTTCTTTAACGGGAAACTCCAGGACAAAAATATCGAGAATGACCGACTGGGTGATGCGCCGATCCAGACCAGTGTTCCCTGGACACTGGGTGCCCGCTCGGTCAGCGATCCCTTTACGGGAGCGATCCGCGACCTGCTGATGCACAATCGCACGCTTTCGGCGGCGGAACTGGAGGCACTGGCCAATCGATCACGTTTTGAAGCGACGCTGGCCAGACGATCGGCCGAACGCACAGAGGCCGAGCTAAAGGACCTGTACGAATTCTGGCTGAAGCGATTCGACACTCAGTGGCAGACACTCGCGGCGAATCGGGACGCCCTGCAGCGAGAAACGGCAGAAATACAGGCACGAGGCACGATTGCCCATGTCATGAATGAGCGTTCAGAGGCGGCAACGGCCTTTATTCTGGCCCGGGGCGAATACGACAAACGCGGTGCACAGGTCAATGCAGGGACTCCGGCAATTCTGCCTGCCCTGCCGGCCGATGCGCCGCACAATCGTCTGGGATTTGCGCGGTGGCTGGTCAGCCCCAATCACCCGCTGACGGCTCGTGTGACCGTCAATCGGTACTGGCAGGAAGTCTTTGGAACGGGTCTGGTGCAGACTACCGGAGACTTCGGCGTGTCGGGCGACCTACCGATCAATCAAAAGCTGCTGGACTGGCTGGCGGTGGACTTTCAGACAAATGGCTGGGATGTCAAACGGCTGATACGGCTGATGGTGACCTCTGCGGCGTATCGTCAGGCGGCCATTACGACGCCGGAGAAGCTGGAAAAGGATCCGGCCAATCGTCTGCTGTCTCGTGGTCCTCGTTTCCGGATGGACGCAGAAATGGTTCGGGACTATGCCCTTGCCACAAGCGGGCTGCTGGTGCATAAACTGGGTGGACCGAGCGTGAAGCCTTATCAGCCGGATGGCGTCTGGGAGGCCATTGCAATGGACGTCAGCAATACCCGAAGCTACATGCGGGATTCCGGAGACAATCTGTATCGCCGCAGTCTGTATACGTTCGTCAAAAGAATGGCACCACCGGCATCGCTGGACCTGTTCAATGCGCCCAACAGAGAACTGTGTGTGGTGCGTCGTGAACGCACCAATACGCCGCTTCAGGCCCTTGTCACAATGAATGACGAACAGTTTATTGAAGCGGCCCGTCGCATTGCAGAACGAGCCCTGACATGTAACGCTTCCACCGAGAGTGATCGTCTTCAGTGGCTTTCGGAACAACTGCTGTGCCGCCAGTTTCGCCCGGAGGAACTGGCCGTACTGGCCGCGTCGCTGGCGAATCTCAGAACATTCTATGGAACGCACACCGAAGAGGCCCGTCAGCTGATTGAAATTGGCGATTCCCTTCCGGCTGCTGAAATCGCTCCGGGGGAACTGGCCGCATGGACGATGCTGAGCAATGAGTTGCTGAATCTGGACGAGATTCTGAACAAATAGTGGGGCAAATGAGGGCTGGCGATCGCAAGTCCGGTGCGAACTTTCCTGCACAACAATCCACAAAGAAGATATCCATGAAAAACGTCCTCAGCGAATTGTCTCTGAATCAGACACGACGTCATTTCTTTTCTGCGGGTACAAGTGTGCTGGGAACCGCCGCACTGGAGTCACTGTTGCGACAATCTGCCCGCGCAGACGACGCGAAGCCAGCTGCCGGGACCACAGGAGCACTGCCGACAGACCTGCCGGGAAAAGTGAAACAGGTCATTTATCTGCACATGGTGGGCGGGCCGCCGCAGATGGACCTTTATGACTATAAGCCTCAGATGAAAGACTGGTATGACAAGGACCTGCCGGAAACGGTGCGTGGCGGACAGCGTCTGACCACGATGACGTCCGGACAGTCGCGGTTCCCGATTGCCCCGAGCATGTTTAAGTTCGAGCAGGCCGGGGAATGCGGGATGTGGGTCACAGATCTTCTGCCGTGGACTCGCAAAGTCGTTGACGACATGTGCTTCGTGCGAAGCATGTACACCGAAGCAATCAACCATGAACCGGCTATCAGCCTGATGCAAACGGGCAATCAGGTCACAGGTCGCCCCTGTCTGGGTTCATGGGCTTCGTACGGCCTCGGTTCCCTGAACGAGAATCTGCCGTCGTTTGTGGTGATGGTCGCTCGCCCCACGAACACGGAGCAGGTCCAGGCGATCTCTGCACGGCTCTGGTCGGCCGGATATCTGCCGGGCGAGTATTCGGGGACCGCATTCCGCACTTCGGGTGATCCCATTTTGTTCATCAACGATCCCGCCGGTGTTCCAAGGCAGATCCGCCGTACGACGCTGGACGGTTTGAATGCATTGAATGAGATGAGCTATCAGCAATTGGGAGATCCGGAGATTCGCACGCGTATTGCACAGTATGAACTGGCATTTCGTATGCAGGCCAGTGTTCCGGAGCTGACAGAACTGTCCTCGGAGCCGGAATCCACCTTTCAGATGTATGGCGAAGACTCCAGGAAACCGGGAAGTCTGCCGAATACCATGCTGCTGGCCCGGCGCATGGTGGAGCGCGGCGTGCGTTTTGTGCAGATTTATCACAACAACTGGGATACTCATGCCAACGCTGCAGGGCGTCTGCCGGATCAGTGCCGCGATGTCGATCAGGCGACGTATGGCCTGATTACCGATCTGAAACAGCGTGGCCTGCTTGACAGCACCCTGATTATCTGGGGTGGCGAGTTTGGCCGTACGATTTATTCCCAGGGAGGACTGTCACCCACCAATTATGGGCGTGACCATCATCCTCGCTGTTTTACGATGTGGATGGCGGGCGGTGGATTCAAGGGTGGCACGATTTATGGTGAGACTGACGACTTCAGCTACAACATCGTGAGAGATCCGGTTCACGTCCGGGACTTCCATGCCACGGTGTTACATCAGCTGGGCTATGATCATGAAAAGATGACATTCCGCTATCAGGGCCTTGACCAGCGACTGACAGGCGTTCTGCCCGCCCGAGTGATTCAGGATCTGTTGGGCTGACAGGATGGAAGGCTAAAGTTCAAAGTAACTGCCGCGTGCGAGGCTACGGGAAGAGGACATAGGGTCGCGTAGACTCAATCAAGACATCGTCGGCGCCGGGTCGCTGCAGACGTGGGGCGGTACAAGGCGTGCAGGGACGTCGTTGACAACCGCATCTTGGTTGGATGGCCGCAAATTCCATTCGAAAAGTAACTGCCATAGTCCGGCGGGAATTTTCGGTCGCAACGGTAGTAAAGCTAAATTCCCGTAGGAATTGTGATAGGATTTGCGGGGGTCGCTCCCTTAGTAAAATCAAGCAAATGGATCTAAGGCATCCGCATTGTCGACAAATTCCAACTGCGGAGATTCTTGTGTGCAGCGGGGCAAGTCTCGTTTGCGGCAAATTTGCAGAGTAGGGCGAGAAAACTGAAGCCTATTCAGGGCAATGCGTGCCAGCGGAAAAGTAGCGTTGGAAATGCTGGGGGATTACCGAATTTCACGGCCCTGCAGGTGTTTGAAACACGACAGCCACGGACGAAGTTATATCTTCGTACTTGTGCGGCCCTTCCACGGTTGATACGATCTGCAGCCCATGGGGGTTCCCTTTCCGATGCCCGCATGTGGGTATTTCTACGGGAATCTACATCGCCGAGAAAACGTGCGTCGTTGTTAAAAGTTCGACACGACATGTGTTCGTCAGACAAGACAGCAAGTTTCCCGGAAGGCCAAACGGGCACCGCCTACATGGGAGTTGAAATGACCTCAAACGAAACTCCAAAAACCAGTGAGGAACTGGATCGCTGGCTTTTGGAAAGCACTGTCTGTCCGGTAGACCATTGTGAACTCAGACGAGACGGCAACTACCTCGTTAGTACTGCTGATCCCAGCAGAAGATACCCTGTGGTGTATGGCATCCCGGTATTCCTGCGTCACGACGACGAATCAACAGCCTGGTGGGCGAGAGATTCTCTGCTCAGAGCGATCAAAATTGCAGACGGGGGCCACGACGATCAGTTTTACGACCCCGGATTATCCGGTGTCCACCCCCATGTCCAGGGGATCATAAATTCCACCGGAGGCTATCTCTATGATGCACTACGCGGATCGATGGTTGAATACCCGATTCCTCGAATTCGTGTCGAGAAAACAGAAGAAAAACAACTACTGCTGGACTGCGGTTGCAACTGGGGGCGCTGGACATTTTCCGCAGCGAGGGCGGGGATACCGTCAATTGGAGTCGATCCATCTTTGGGAGCAGTGATCGCGGCACGCCAGATTCGTCGCCAACTGGGGTTGCCGTGTTCCTTTTTTGTTGCGGATTGTCGATTTCTGCCATTCAAGCCCGACACATTCTCCGACGTTTTCTCGTACAGCGTGGTACAACATTTTAGTAAACAGAACGCGGCCGTCGCCGTACGTGAATTTGCACGAGTGACACAACCTCAGGGAAAATGTTTGTTGCAGATGCCAAATATGTTCGGGATTCGAAGTTTCTATCACTATGCGAGACGAAGTTTTGTGGAGGGCGAAAAATTTGATGTGCGTTACTACCGCCCTGGTGAATTGAAAATGCTGATGGCTGCGGCATTCTCACAGGTACGATTGAGTGTTGATGGGTACTTCGGTCTTGGAATTCAACCTGATGACAAACGGTTCATGCCGTTTAAAAATCGCATGGTGATCAATTGCTCTGAATTCCTGCGGGGGCTTCAGAAACTTGTCCCGCCAATGCTGAATCTTGCAGACAGTCTTTACCTGCATGGAGTCAAGGGCCTTTCCTAGCCAGTCCCTCAGATCCAGTCTCTCCCCGAACAGCAAACAGGCATCGAAACGTTTGCCACCGGGAAATTGCGTCGACAACATATTTCGAGTTGCGCGGTACCTGCAGCCCCAAAATCAGCTGGAACGCGTTCGCTTCCGGTGCGAGCGGTACGCTGTGTGCCGGGGCGTGCTGCAACCGGGGGCCCAGGTTTGTAACGCCGACACGAATGTCAGTTTTTCAACGGGCTTTTAAACGGCAGCAGCCAGCGCAGCAATTGTCTTGCGATCAACACACCTCGTGCAGAGGTTTGTTGCCCTGGTCAACGAGATACTGGGGAACACCGGAAAGGTCGAAGACGCGAGTGTTTTGAGCGTCAATGCCGGCACAGTGGTACAGTGTGGCAAACACTTCCTGGAACTGAACGGGTCTGAGCTGTGGCTGTTCCCCATAACGGTTAGTGGCGCCGACAGCCTGGCCGGTTCGCATGCCGCCACCGGCAAGGACCGCCGTATTGGCTTGGGGCCAGTGGTCACGACTGTTGTTGCTGTTGATTTTTGGTGTACGCCCGAATTCTCCCCAGACCACAATCGAAACGTCCTTGTCCAGACCGCGTTCGTGCAGATCGGTGACCAGTGCGGCAAGCCCCTGGTCCAGCCGCGGGCATTCTTCCCGGCACTTGGGAACATTCATACCGTCGGGACCGTGCCAGTCCCAGCGACTGAAGTTCAGGGAGACAAACCGGGCGCCCGCTTCAACAAGACGCCGAGCCACGCAGAGGTTTTCCACCATGGGCGGCGCCCCGTCACGCTGAAACAACTCACTGCTGGAACCATAGCGGGCAACAACACGCGGGTCTTCTTTAGAAAGGTCCAGGGCGTCCACGAGTCTGGATGTCGTCAGAATCCCCATGGCCTGCTGTGCATAGACATCCAGACTGTCCATTTGCCCACGCTGGTCCGCATCACGGCGGAATCGGTCCAGCGACTTCATCAGACTTGTCCGGTCCTGAAGTTTCTCGAGGGTGACACCATTGAGAGTCATATTCTCTGGCTTGCTGCGTGCTTCGCGCCCCACCAGATTGAAAGGTGCATGGGCGACGCCCAGAAATCCACCACCACCAGATTCGCCCCAGGTTCGGTTACCAGTCTGATACATCAAAGCGACGTTCGCAGGTACCGCGGGTGTCACCTGGCCAGCCATCTTTGAAACCCATGCCCCACCGGATGGCCAGCCGCCGGGCGGTTGGCGACTTCCCTTCCGCCGGCCGGTCATGCACTGATACGCATCGTGGGCACCGTCGGAGTCGGCCAGTGATCGCACCAGCACAAACTTGTCCATCATTTCCGCCATCCGTGGGAAGAGTTCGCTGACGAAAATTCCCGGGACGCGTGTTGCAATAGCGGAGAATTCGCCACGAATTTCTGATGGTGCTTCCGGCTTTGGATCCCACATGTCCAGATGTGGTGGTCCGCCAGGCAGGTAAATGTTGATGATGGCCTTATGAGAACTTCCCGTACCCGCCTGCGATTCTGCACGCAGGGCATCTGAAAGACTGATGCCGCCCAAGGCCATCCCGCCAATCGTCAGAAAGTTACGCCGGGAAACGCCGTCACAGAATGCACGACGTGATTCCTGAGATCGCCCTAAAATTGTCAGCATGGCAGACTCCGAGGCAGGATTTTCAGCAATGGAATGAGGAGAGTACCGGGGAAGGATTTTGCGGGGAAATCAATCTGAACCTGGAAATGGCAGGCTTTGCAGGTGCGGGGAAAAGTAAGTTCCCATGAGTGCACTCTAACCCAATCGGATTCCAATGGTCAAGAATTCCATCAAATCGAAGCGGCTTTTATTTGAATTCCATGGACGGTGCGGAATCTGAAAGGGCGTGGAACTATGGTAAACGGCGAAGAATCGCGGGAACGAGCTCCGCGTTTAGACGCACATGAAAGGGGTAGGAGGTATGGGGCAGACAGAGTTCTGCAAAGCAGACATCCAGATCTTTGATCAGTTGCTGGCCGTCGATTCCGGCAATGGGCTCGCTGAATCCGCTCAAGTTGGCGAGGCATGACACATACATGCGTCGGGCGCCGCCAAGGTTCCCTTCTTCAAAGTGAAACAGGGCGACCGCTGCCTGAATCAACCCCTGAAAAAAGGCCTTTTCACGACACGTCAGCTCGCTCCAGTAGTCTTCCAGGACATCGTGACACTCGAAGTACTCACGATCGTTGAACAGTCGCAGTCCTTCGTCAATTCGCGGATCGGAAAAAAGTTCATTCACGGAAGGATGTCGATTTTGGGGGTTGGGGGTTGGGGGTTGAAAAAAGGGGTTACCATGCGGAAATGTTCAGGCGATCTGACTGGAAAACAGGTTGCGGTGTCAGGCGGGGTTGGCCGAACAAGGTCTGGCGTTCGGCGGTGGGTAAAGGCGGGCCGGAAAACGGTACTTCCGGCGTAACGGATATCCCGTTGGCCCAGTCACCAAACAAGGTACGAAAGGCAACGGTACGCATGGAGCGGCGGATATGAATGGGGTCAGCCCCGTACCACTCCCGAACCGGTTCTATCAGCCGCAGCGAATTCTGTTCTGCAAATTCCCGGAGCAGGTCCTGCAATTGCGTGGCAGCCTGCATCACGTCTGAAAATGTCAGTGTGCTGAGGGGAAACAGCAGTGTGCGGGCGATACGAAAGTGCAGTGGGTGCAGACGCTGCAGGGAAACGAGTGGCGGCAGCGTCATGGTGATGCGAGCGTGTGGATTCCAGTGCAGTACACGCTGCACAGTCTGCTGTACGGCAGCGAGAATTTCTGGTGGACTGAAACGGTAGACGATGTCATTACCAATATCCGTAATCAGAACTCGGTCAGACGAGGATGGCTGCGGCAGTTGCTGCCAGAGTCCGCAGTGAAGAATCCCCGGGAGGACTCGTCCGAGGTAGCGGCTGTCCTTGAGGAAGGAACGTCCCATCCCCAGACAAACCTGCACATCCAGCGGCCCCGGTACGGTCGACAGCAGCTGCTGCATTAAAGGGTTCCAGCCGAGTGTCAGATTGCTGGCGCCAAACAGCAGCACGTTGGCCCGGGATCGGGGTTTGTCACTGTTTACAAGCACGCGGATCCTTTCCGAGAAGGCCTGACTGAGTAATGACGGGCCATGGAGTGCAAGGTCTGCGGAATCGGCAGTGCGAATGCTGCCAGTGCGAACTGCGCCTGTCAGCCCACACTGCCAGCTAACCGGGCCTGCGATTTCAGACACGTAGCGGGCAGCAGAGCGCTACTCGCAGTAGTGCAGAGCAATCAGGCAGTAGGCGGTGACAAGGTTTGGGTCACCTTCGTACCAGCGGTCTGCTGGGTTTGTCCAGCTGCCATTGGACTGCTGCAGAGACTTCAGACGGGCAACCAGCTCGGACTTCCATGCGTGCGATTTACCGGAGGCATCGGTGAATTCTTTGTCGGACACCAGAGACATGGTTTTGGCGAACGTCTGAAAGTAGTAGAACAATCCCTGCTGGCCCATGCCGGGATTTTCTTCCAGCGTGTAGTGTTTACGAATCCATTCTGTCGCCGCAGCCACGCGTGGATCATCATTCTTCAGGCCGGCATAAATCATGCTTTTCAGCCCGGCATACGTCATGCTGCCGTAAGACGTATGCCCGCCATTTGCCGTGGTTCCCGCCTTGGATTCACCACCTGTGGCTGGCGTGTAGATAAATCCCCCATCATTGACTTTGCCGGCATAGGGCAGCTGGTTGTACTTCGATTCCAGATTCTGTGCCCGGCTGACAAACACCAGGGCCTTTTGCATGGCCGGATCATCCGCGGAGACTCCGGATTTTTTAAGAGCTTCCAGAAGGAACTGAGTGTTCGACATGTCAGGGCGCTGTTTGCTGTCATAACCGCCGCCGCCGTAGGCGCCGTCGCTGGTTTCGATGCCTTCTCCTTCATCCCACTGCAGACCTCGGAGAAACCCTTCCGCCTTTTTCAGTTGCTCCGCATAGCGACCATCCGTGTTGGCCTCGACGAGCGCCAGCATGGCGATGCAGGTTTCATAATTCTGATGGCGACTGGCAGGCGTATGAATGCCCCCTGTGGGCTGCTGCTTACTGACCAGATAATCCAGGCCTTTTTTGACCATGGGATCATCCACAGGTTTGCCACTTTGCAGCAATGCCGCTGTGACAATTCCCGTGATCCCCACAGCATCGGCGTTGGTCCATGAACCTCCGGGATCCTGTGTGACTTCAAGAAACTGAATAGCCTTCTGGCGCATCTGGGCGAGATCGTCTGAATAGACGGGGGCCAGCATCAGTGACAGGAAGGCACACGTTACGCAGCCGGTCCAAAATGTCTTCATTGAAAACTTCCGCTTAGCAATCGTTTGCTGGAAACTGACGACCAAACCTGAACTTCAGGGTCACGAATGCACCGCGGTTTCCGGCCACATGCCCCCGGAGAAACAGTGGCGGGGCATTCGTCGCACTTCTGCACTGGATTTTAACGTTGCAGCAACGGAAATCGAATGCTGCAGGGGATAATCCCCGAAAAGTTACAATGCGGCTGGCAGCCGTTGCCCCATGACAAGACAGTCTGAATGCTACAAACTTCGCAGTTGCCCAAAAGCAACAAACCCATCTTTTCGTTGCGGCGTGCAGCTTGTGTGGATAAAACACTTCCACCACCAGGGCCGTGATTTACTCACGCACCAAAGGACTGTCATATTTTCCGAAAGGCACCGGGATTCTTTTGGGGAGACAGTGATGGCTGCGACGAAAAACAAGGGCAATAAGCAGAGTACAGGTGTCGTGGCCAATTCGGCAGGAACTTCCGGGATCGCGGTTCAGGATGCCGGCGTTTCCGGGAGTTCTCCCCTGGCAGAGACCAACCGCAGCCTGCAGCAAGATCCCTCAAAATTTCAGCTGCTGAATCTTTTGATGGGCATTCTCCTGGTGGTTCTGCTGGCAGAGTGGTGTTGGATTGTCACGCGTCGACCGACTCCGATTCTGATACAGCGTGGGGCAGATTTTCGGAAGGCATTTCGGGTTGAGATCAATTCGGCAACGTGGGTGGAATGGATGCAACTGGAGGGAATTGGGCCGGCGCTGGCCAATCGCATTGTGGCAGACCGTCAAGTCAATGGCCCATTTGTTTCGATTGAAGATCTGGAACGAGTTCCCGGAATTGGCTCAGGAACACTCGACCGACTGCGTCCGTCGCTTATACTACGTCATGAACAGAAAACAGCCCAGAGAAACAACCAGTAGCACGTCCGGATCGACCATAGCAAACGGTGATCAGCCTGCCACAGCTGCCGTCCGCACTGTCGGCAGTCGAAATCGTTTTGAACAGTACCGGCAGAAGGTCCGTCAGCGACAACTGCCCAAAGGCAGCGTGCATTCCACGGGTGAAACCAGGGCTGCAAAGGATCGGGTTCGCAGTTCGTGGCAGTTGATCCGACAATTCTTCGGCCTGCTGAAGCCTTACCGAGCCCCACTGGCGCTCTCACTGGCCACGGTCACGGTTTCCACTCTGCTGGGTTTAATTCCGCCGGCTGGCACGAAGTTTGTCGTGGACTATGCACTGGGTGGAAAACCTTTGCCACCATTTCTGCAGGGCTATCGATGGCTTAACAGTCCCGTGCGATTGCTGTCAATTACGGTGGTGGCCGTCGCGGCGATTTCGCTGATTCGGATTTGCATACACATCTGGGGCCGGTGGCACGCCACAAAGACCTCGAAGAACATCCAGCTGGCGATTCGGCGACGTGTTTTCGAGCATGCCATTCGGCTGCCTCTGCATCGGGTGCAGGAAATGCGTTCGGGGGGTGTTGCATCGGTACTTCGTGAAGACGGTGGCAGTGTTGGCGAACTGGTCTTTGGCATGCTGTACAACCCATGGCGGGCTGTGATTCAGTTGCTGGGCAGTCTTGTGGTGCTGGCATGGGTGGACTGGACGCTGCTGGCGGGAGCGATCGTCCTGTTGCCGACGGTTTTTGTCACGCATCGAGCGTGGGTCAGCATCATTCGGCCGCAGTTTAAAGCCATTCGCAAGCAGCGCGAACAGATTGATGCGGGAGCGGCGGAATCATTTTCGGGGATTCGGATTGTCCGCGCTTTCAGCCGGCAGAAGCGTGAAAGTGCACGATTCTCTGAAGAAAATAATCTCATGGCCCGGCAGGAACTTTACGCATGGTGGTGGATGCGAATTGTCGAGATCGCATGGGAGGCGATGATTCCGATCGCGAGTGCGGGATTGCTGTTTTACGGCGGCTGGCGAGTCACAACGGGGTACATGACGACGGGCGACCTGATGATGTTTCTCGTGTACCTGCTGATGCTGCTGGAGCCACTGGCGGCACTGGCAACAAGCGCCACGCAGTTCCAGAACAGTCTCAGCGGGCTGGACCGGATTCTGGATCTGTTGGCCGAGAAGCCGGAAATGGTCTCGACGCCGCAAAGCCTGCATGCTCAGCAGAGTACCATCACGGGGCGTATCGAATTCGACCACGTTGGATTTGCCTACCCGGGAACCGAAGCGGCAGCACTGGAAAACATCTGCCTGACAATTCCGGCTGGGCACACGGTGGCGCTGGTTGGCCCCAGCGGCGCCGGTAAAACGACGCTTTGCAACCTTGTCGCCCGTTTTTATGATCCCACCAGTGGAAGAATTCTTCTGGATGGACGGGACCTGAGAGACTTTGATGTCGAATCCTTCCGATCTCTTCTGGGGGTCGTCGAGCAGGACGTGTTTCTGTTTGATGGCACGATTGCCAGAAACATCGCGTATTCCAGAAAACATGCAACGACGGAGGAAATCACAGCGGCGGCGGAATCCGCCAATGCCATGGAATTCATCCGTAAAATGCCTGATGGCCTAAACACTCTGATCGGCGAGCGTGGAGTGCGGTTGAGTGGTGGTCAGCGTCAGCGACTGGCGATTGCCCGCGCGATTCTTGCGGATCCCCGGCTGCTGATTCTGGATGAAGCCACCAGTAATCTCGACACACAGAGTGAGCAGTTGATCCAGCAAAGTCTTATGCAGCTGATGAAAAACCGCACCAGTTTCGTGATCGCACACCGGCTCAGTACAATCGCCGGGGCGGACCTGATTGTGGTGGTGGAAGGTGGTCGTATTCTGCAGACAGGCACGCACGCGGAATTGATGGCCACAGACGGGCGTTACAAGACGATGGTGGAACAGCAGGTCAAAATGGCACTGGGGACGGTGGCGGAAGTGAGAAGTGAGAAGTGAGAAGGCAGGGCTAAGTGCTCCGTCGATGACGCGTGACTGATCTGCCGGACTTTTGTGAAGTCAGAGTGATTTTTTTTAGTTCATTTTCTGGGTCTACCCATGCATCCGGTTGTTCGTTTAAGTGAGCAGGCGCTTCGGTCTTCGGATCAGGCGATTGGATTTCTCATGCAGCAGGCCGTGGAGAATGCAGACTGCATTTCTCTGGCAGCGGGGCTGGTTGATGAACGCTCATTGCCGGTCGATCTGACGCGAGAGACCGTCCAGCAACTGTTGTCTGAATCAGCTGGCGGTCGCAAACTTCTGCAGTATGGCACAACGCAGGGACCCGAGCCGCTGCGGCGCATATTTCGCAACTACCTTGCCGATCTGGAGCAGCGCAGTGATGGTCTCGCGGATCTGCCGCTGTCTCGCATTTTTCTGACGACCGGTTCTCAGCAACTGCTTTCGCTGATCACGCAGGCCCTGTTTAATCCAGGTGATATTTGTCTGGTCGCAGCGCCCACGTACTTTGTGTTTCTTGGGGTACTTCAGGCGGCGGGGGCAACGATTGTTCCGGTGTGTTCCGATGAAAACGGGATGCAACCGGAAGCGCTGGAAGCTGAGTTGCAGCGAATCGAGCAGCGTGGCCTGCTCTCACGGGTGCGTCTGATTTATGTCGTCAGCGACTTTGAAAATCCATCGGGTGTCAGTGTTTCGGTGGAACGTCGGCCGCAGTTGCTGCGACTTGCGCAAAAGTATTCACGGGATTCCCGAATTTTTCTGCTTGAAGATTCAGCCTATCGCGAACTGCGTTACGACGGCGACCCGCTGCCCAGTATCTGGTCCTTTGACAAAGATCAGGAAACCGTGATTCTGGCCCAGACATTTTCGAAGAGTTTTTCGCCGGGAATTCGGGTGGGGTTGGGTGTTCTTCCGCAGGCATTGGTCAAG
>CAIQIE010000076.1 GCA_903871805.1 uncultured Planctomycetaceae bacterium
CGCAGTTGCCCTCGCCTTGTACTTCACTCACAAAGAAACATTTGGCATACTGCCTCCTTATTGAGTCCCGTTTTCGTACAGGGGACTGGATGACCAGGGTCATCTTCACCCCACAAGTTCACGCCCATGTTGGGCGTACCGTTGGACACGGAGCCGCGGTCAACGGGCTTTTCAAATGGAAATTTGGTTGGCCGCCGCCCGGTCAACGTAGTCGTTCGAATTCGGTGATGGGTTGATTGTTGCCCACTGCGATACCTGTGATGCGTTCGACTGGGCCCGGCAGGCATTTAGCGATACTAGAGGCGAACTGGTCGGTCAAATCAGTTGGATTCGACGACTGGCAGCCGCGAGGAAGATTCGACAATTTATTTCATCGCATCCGCAGTATGCCTGATTCTCGCCAGTCTTCAGTGTTGGAAACCACTACAGGTCCCCTTAGACCGTCACAAACGCGGAGATATTGACTAATGAATCCCGAGTTACAAATCTTCCCCGCAGAGGCTGTCGTTGTGCCACGCACTCTGGAACCACAAGCGGTCAACTTATACCAAAAGCCTGTTTTTACCCTACGAGTGGAAAATCCCGGTGAAGAAGCGATTGAAGTGCTGCCGGAGACATCTTTTTGGTTTGTTGACTATCCGAGGGATTCGAGAAGAGGGTTCCGGGCCAGACTTGAACTTGGAGCAATCATCGCAGCCCATTCGCAGGCGGTACTACGCTTCCTGCCCGTATCTCTTACGAGCAATATAATAAATTCCGGTAGTTACCCGCTGCGGCTGACCCTGCATGTGCGTCACCAGGGCGTTGACAGCGTGCAGGAGATTCTGTCACCGCAAAACAGGGTCCGCTTCGGGGGGAATTCCGGGATCAGTCCGGTGGAATCCATCGGAATGGGAATTCAGCCGGGAGAAACACTGATCCTGAACCGGGAGGGTGGCTACAAAGAACTTGCCGTCATCCTGCAAGACATGTTTCCGATTGACGTGCAAATGACCTGGCAGGAGCCGGATCCTGACTGGTTGGTGGAAACGGATGACGGCATCAGTCTGACCAGTAATGGTGAGACGATTCTGCGCCAGGTGCGAGCGTGGGTGGTCTTTGGATTCCGAGTGGTCCCGCCACCGGATTTTCCGGCTGACCAGATCGTCTTGATTGGAACATTGATTGCGAGGCGATGCCCCCCAGGCGGCGACGGTCTTCAGGCATGCGGCGCGGCTGGAGGTGCAGTGCGTGCAGTCATTGCCGAAAGCGCTAAAATTCATCTGCATGACCTGATGCTTTCCGGTGAACGACGCTTCACTGAGGCCGGAACAGATCTCTACATTCGAGGGACCCTGACGAATCCGTTCTCTTACAAAGTCGGTTATCAGGGACCTGCAGGAGCACGTACGTTCCTGAACGGCGTGGACGTCAGCAGGTATGTGCAGTACCGGTCATTTACATTTGGTCAACTTGAAGGGCAGCAGTCTGAGAGTGTCTGCTGGAAGTTCACCATACTGCGGAATGCCGCGCCGGGGATTTACACGATTTATCCGTTTTTTGGAGCAGCCGTGGCGTTTTCACGGGCAACTGGCGACAGCAAGATGCTAATGGAGAACATCAATAGTGGCGATCTCGATACCATGATCGGAGTGCAGATTGAGGTCCGGAGTCCTGAGGAAACATAAATGGGACATTCTCAACAGTATTCGGCACGGCCGTTGCGATTGTTATGAATGGTATTCTTAATAAACTCTTAACTTCGATTCGCGATTGAATCTTCCAGGCTTGGCGCACAGCGATTCAAACTTAGAAAGAACAGGAACGCGTAATCACCGACAAAGACATTGTTGGGCTGAAGTATTTTGAACAGCTCGGCGGTTTGTTTCAACAGTTCGTGTGATGTCGGATGCGAACTCGATCGGGCGGGGAATCGTTCGCTGCATATGAATCGGTGCGACCCAGCGGGTATGGCACCTCTTGTCGTGGAAAATTCAGGATGTCTCCATCTGGATTTCACGTAACTCGGGTTGATGCACGCCGCACGCTGCGGAAAGTCTTCACGTAAACAGTTTCCTCTATTGATTTTGCATCCTAAGGTGCATGGCACCCGGTCGCCGTCACGTAACTCGGGTTGATGCACGCCGCACGCTGCGGAAAGTCTTCACGTAAACAGTTTCCTCTATTGATTTTGCATCCTAAGGTGCATGGCACCCGGTCGCCG
>CAIQIE010000077.1 GCA_903871805.1 uncultured Planctomycetaceae bacterium
GCCGGAGTGGGCGCGGGCGACTCCGGGCGTTGCAGAAAAGGCCGTTTGTGTCCTACCGGGGCATTGCGGTGCAGCGGCCACCGGGTAAAACGGTGTGTTTGGGGGGCAGTGGCAGTTGTGGTGCAGAAGACTCCGCTGCCAGGGCGTAAATTACAGGAAATGCCGAATGACCTATGCTATAGAATGTCGCAAGCTCACCCGTATCTGGCCCGGGAATCCTCCTGTGGAGGCTGTTCGCGGGATTGATCTCGTCGTTGAGCAGGGAACGTGTTTTGGCGTCCTTGGACCGAACGGGGCCGGGAAGACGACAACGATTGAGATTTGTGAAGGGCTGCTTGAAGCAACCAGCGGGGAGGCGCGAATTCTGGGGCTCAGCTGGAAAACGGATGCCGACCGGATACGCCAGCAGATTGGGCTGTCACTGCAGGAGACTCGACTGTCAGAGAAGCTGACGGTCCTTGAAACACTGACGTTGTTCCGCAGCTTCTACAAATCCGGCCTGGATCCTCTGGAAGCCATTAAGAAGGTTTCGCTGCAGGAGAAGACGCATTCCCGCATCAAGACGCTTTCGGGTGGTCAGAAGCAGCGGGTGGCTGTCGCCACGGCGCTCGTGGGAAATCCGAAGCTGTTGTTCCTGGATGAACCGACAACTGGTCTGGATCCACAGTCCCGTCGTGATCTGTGGCGGATCATTACGGAGTTTCGTCAGGCCGGAGGTACAGTGCTGATGACGACTCATTATATGGATGAAGCTGAGCGGCTGTGTGATCGAGTGGCGATCTTTGATCGTGGCCGGATTCTGGCGATTGATACTCCACAAAATCTGATTGCCGGACTGGGGGCAGAGCATGTGATCGTATTTAGCGTCACTGGTGTTCAGGAGGCTGCGGAGGATTTTGGCAGCGGCCTGCCCGGGGTGATTGCGGTTCGGCGTGAGAATGATCATCACTGTCTTTCGGTGCGTGAGCCGCATGTGGCGATTCCAGCCCTGCTTTCCATGATCGCTCAGCAGGGACTGCAGTTGACGTCGCTGACAACGCGACAGGCGACACTGGAAGATGTGTTTGTTCATTATGCCGGGCGTGGACTGAATGACGGCACAGAAGGAGGTGTTCGATGAAATCATCCCTGTTGCTACATCCGCTGATTCAGCTGTTTATGACTCGATTTCGTGAGTTTATCCGGACCCCGGAAGCCGTTTTCTGGTCGTATGTTTTTCCGCTGGTGATGATGATCGCTCTTGGGTTGGCGTTTCGCAGTGAGCCTGTGCGGGCGGTGGCGGTCACAATTCAGCAGGGCACAGGGGCTGCGGATGCGGAAGCGGCGTTGAAGAAGGATCCAATGTTCCTGATTTCGAAAGGAACTGAAGCGGAATGTCGTCAGCGCCTGCGATCCGGCAAGACTGAGCTGGTGGTGACTGCCGTACAGAATGGCGAAGCATTGTCATGGAAGTTTCTGTATGACCCAACAAGACCGGGCAGCGTCAGTGCGCGGGACAGTGTGAATGACGCGCTGCAGCGAGCTGCGGGGCGAGTTGACAGGGTGGCCACAGAAGATGTCACTGTGATTGAACCGGGCAGTCGCTACATCGACTTTCTTGTTCCGGGTCTGATTGGGATGGGCCTGTTGGGAGGAGGTATCTGGGGGGTTGGCTACGCGATTGTGGACATGCGCATTCGGCAGGTGCTGAAAAGATTCCTCGGGACGCCCATGAAGAAGCATCATTTTGTGGCAGCGATGATGGCCAGCCGAATTGTGTTCATGATTCCTGAGATCATTGTGATTCTGATTCTGGCGAAGCTGATGTTTGGGGTCACAAGTCATGGAGGTTACGCTTCGATTGCCGCCATTGTCATTTTGGGCGCCATGGAGTTTGCGTCGATTGGGCTGCTGATTGCAAGCCGAGCGCGAACGCTGGAAGCGGTGGCTGGTCTGATGAACCTTGCGATGGTACCGATGTGGATTGGTTCGGGCATTTTCTTCTCGTCAGAGCGATTTCCGGAGATTGTGCAGCCTGTGATTCGGATCCTGCCGCTGACTCCGGTCATTGCCTCACTGCGTCAGGTAATGCAGGAGGGGGCTGGGGTGCTGCAGATCGCTCCTGATCTGGCACTGATGTTTGCATGGGCGGTTGGTACGTTTCTGATCGCGTTACGGATCTTTCGTTGGGACTGACTGTCGCGTGGGGTATTGGGGACATGTTGATTGGGGCATGTTGAGAAAACGCAACAGGAAGCGGGCGGGGGAAATCGGGCCTGGGCCGTTGGCTGAAAAATAAGAAATTTTCTGGTGCAACGGGAAAACGACCCCTGTAAGATCACCAATTACCCACTGGGGGCGTAATTATTTTACTCCACTAGACAATCGCTGGGCAAAAAGGGCTGGTCGTTTCCTGATTCGCAGGGATCCGCTAAACTTTCCGGGAATTCCCGGCGGGACAGCACCAGCCTGCGGGGCGTCCGGTCAATGGCATTCACTTTCCATCAAAGTAGCAGGCACACTCCGTGTGCCGTCCGGCCTTACGTTCAATTCTGAAGGCGACGGCATTTGGAAAATGCCCACTATTTTTCAATGTGATTACCATTGGGCGTCCGCTACCGGGGTCTGTCAATGCCGGGCCTGATTTCAGGACCGTGTCAGCAGCGGAATCCTCGGGCGGCCCTCAGAATTTGAAGGTGGCAGACAGTCGGTTCGCAAACACACAGAGTCAGGAAATACGCACATGGCATCAAAGGCACCGAAAAAAGTTCCCGCTGTACGGGCGCAGGATGAACATCAGGTTCTTCTGGACAATACTGTGGGGCAAATTGAAAAGATGTTCGGCAAGGGCTCCATCATGAAGCTCGATTCGACCGAGCAGACTGGTGGATTTCCAGGAATTTCGACTGGGGCATTATCGTTGGATCTTGCCATGGGCGGGCGGGGATTTCCGCGAGGTCGAATTATTGAAGTATTCGGGCCGGAATCCAGTGGAAAGACAACACTGGCGTTGCACGCAATCGCCAGTGCTCAGAAAGAAGGTGGTATTGCAGCCTTTATTGATGCGGAACACGCACTGGATCCGCAGTGGGCGCGTCGGCTGGGCGTCAACCTGGACGAGTTGCTGGTCAGTCAGCCATCGTACGGCGAAGAGGGCCTGCAGATTGCCGAAATGCTGGTGAAGTCCAATTCTGTGGACATCATCGTGATCGACTCGGTGGCCGCCCTGGTTCCCAAGGCGGAACTGGACGGAGAGATTGGGGATTCGCACGTGGGGCTTCAGGCGCGCATGATGAGTCAGGCCATGCGAAAGCTGACAGGCGTGATTGCCCGCGCCAAGGCAACGGTGATTTTCATCAATCAGATCCGCGAAAAGATTGGTGTCATGTTTGGCAGTCCCGAGACGACACCTGGTGGACGCGCATTGAAATTTTATAGCTCCTGTCGTCTTGATGTGCGGCGTGTGAATCAGCTGAAGGAAGGGGAAAACACGATCGGGATGAGAATGCGAGTAAAGATCGTGAAGAACAAAGTGGCCCCTCCGTTCCGTAATGCAGAGTTGGACATGTACAGCACCTGCGGCATCAGCTACGAGGCGGACCTGCTGGATCTGGCCGTGGAGAACAAGATTATCGATCGCAGCGGAAGCTGGTTTAACTTTGGCAGTCATAAACTGGGCCAGGGACGTGACCGGGCGCGGGTGTTTCTGGAGGAAAACCCGACGATTGCAGCGGACGTTCGGCAGCGAATTCTTTCACTGAAGAACCTAACCGCTCCGGGCAACGAAGCAGGGGAAACGGCTGTGGCTGCGGAAGAGGCCGAATAGTTTTTCGCTGGATTTTGAATGAATATTGAAGGGCGTTGCCATGATTGGCAACGCCCTTTGCGTTTCATCGCGGGATGTCGTCGATGAGTGACGACGTACGTCGGAGTGGCGGCTGTGGGGACCTTTATGAGTAGTCTTTGCGGAATCTTTCTGAAGGTGCGAAACAACGTCTCAGCCAGCATTCCAGTATTCGCGGATCAGATCCAGCTTACGATACACCGTTGCACGAGACCGACCTGACTGAGCGGCAATGTCGTCGATTGTATAGCCCTCCAGCAGCATGCGGGCGATCTGTTGCAGCAGGGGATCTTTCAGGCGTTCCAGTAGTTCCGCGTGCATTTCAGTGAGGGCCTGCAACCGGTGGTCGGATATCTGGCTTAATCCTGCGGCGTGGGGATCGCCGAATTGTTCGTGGAAGACAGACTCTCCCCGGACATTACCGGAATTTTCCTTCTGTGCTGTCTGTCGCCGCAGTTCGTTTCCGGCCCGCTGCTGAAGGCGTCTGGCGAGCATGCGCCAAACGTCATGGCGACTTTTGAGTTCCGGAAGGCGCCCCGTGGTGGCGGAATCAAAAAACGCAGCCAGCACTTCTGCCGCCAGGTCTTCACCATCGCTGGCTCGCTGGAATTTATTGGGCAGCAGTCTTCGGCCCAGAGCCGCCAGTCTGAGAAAATAGATCTTAAAAATGTCCTGCAGAACATCGGGGCTCCCCTGTGAAAGCTGCTTCAGGAGCATGGTTACGGAGCCGGCAACGGAGCTGAAATCAGAGTGATTCATTTGGTGACTCCTTCCACTGTTTCAGGAGACATCGCCATGGAATTCCAGGGCGATGTCCGCAAGGATTCGGGTGTGTTCGGACAATTATTCCTGTGGCGAACGTCTGAACGGGCGGGGCCCCGTCGCACAAGGGGCAGGATTTCCGGGGGTTGGCACCTGGTGGTTATTTCGACGGGAGAAATCCCCATTTCCCGGATTCTCCGCTCCGGCGTCTTTCAGGTAAAGCCAGGTGAATGGTCGATGATCGGCGGACTGACGCCCGGAGGGCTTTTGGGGAAGGACAAAGTACCGTAGTGAGTTCGACATGGCGGGCCTCACCATCCCTGAATCAGAAGGCTCACCATACACATTACTCGTGTGCACCGTACAAATACGAGTGACGTTTTCGAGTGCTGCTGCGAGATCGACGGATCAGGATTTCGGCAGGCAGGTTTTCCGGAATCAGTTCGGGAGCATTGATCTCCCGGAGATCAGGGTGATGTTATGATTATGCCGGCAAATATGTATCCGGAAGAGGCCATTACAGGAACTGTTATTCACGGCGATGCTTCTATAGCAGACAGGGTTCGGCTTTGCTTTGGCCTGGATCCTGAGTTGCGCCAGTGTTCGATACGCTGCCATTATTTTCATGGTGTGGCCGTATTGTGTGGAACAGTCAATAGCTTTCGACTGCGGCAGAGGGCGCAGGACGCCATCCGAAAAATCCCCGGAATCAGCATGATTCTGAATGAGCTGGTGATTGGGAATTCCCCCTGTGCGGCGATGCCCCCGGCGAATCGGCAGCCAGCGGCTTCATAGGCATGCCATTGATGGAATCCCGCCAGCGTTCAGGCGGTGTGGATCGGGGATTTCACCAGCTTTCCTGAGGAAGTGGTTCGACCGTGTGATCGGATCTGCTGCAGGTTTGTTGGCGCACATCAGAATCTTTGGTCTGTTGTCAGACGAACGGCGCGGGTTGTTTCGACGGCATTTGTCTGAGTTTTGTTGCGTATATCTATTGGAGAATGTGTATGTGGAGGGAGAGCCGAACGACGCCGGGAACAGTTCTGATTGCGGAGGAGCATGAGGAGTGTCGCCAGCTTTTTCGACAGTTTCTGGAACGTTGCGGATATGAAGTTCAGACAGTGCCTGACGGTGAACATTGTGCATCTTTGCTGCAGAGAGGGTGTCGGCCGGATGTCCTTGTGCTGAGCTGGGAATTGTCCCGGGAAAGCGATGGTGGGGTGTGGGAATGGCTGCGTGCCGGCGGCTCTGAAAGCCTCGCGACGGTGGCTCTTACAGCGCGAATGGATCCGGATTTCCGAAGGCAGGAGGCCGAGTTTCCCCACATCAAGTGGGTGCAGCGACCATTTCGGCTGACGGAGTTGCTGGCCGCTGTTCAGTCAGCTGACAGGGATGCCTATGACACCCCGCGGTGCCTGGAGGCTCTGTGGCGAAAAGCCACAAAGCCGCGGTATGGTGTTTTGTTTGACAGTCATGCCAGTGTGCGTGAGATCACAGCGGCGTCTGTCCCTGCCAGTTACACCAGCGGCGACAGACAGCAGGCGCATCCGGATTCACTTGTCGTCTGTCAGCTTGAAGACCGTCTGTGAGAGTTACAGACCATATGGTTTTGATCTCAGCAGAGACATTGTCCTGTGGAGATCGGTTGATCAGGAAAGAATGCAATTTGGTCATGTTGGCCAGAAATTGTCAGATGTCGAAGAATGGGAAAGGGAGGAATTATGATTTCCAAGCGAGTGTTTACGGTGTTGGCCATTGTGCTCTCTCTAACTGCGGTAAGTGCTGTGGCTGAGGCGGGGTGGCGCAAGTCATGTTGTCGTCAGAGAACCAGTTGCTGCAACAACGGTGGTTACTACACGACCTATCGCGTTGTTCGGTACAGAAACGATGACTGCTGTTACACGCCCACGTACAACGAATGCTGTCAAACGTATGTCGGGTATGGCCACCACCACAATCACCACACAAATACCTGCTGTACGACGACAGCAACAGGGTGTTGCACAGTTGCAGCATGCGATTCGTATGCAACGAGTAATGGTGTGGTAACGACAGTGAACGGGGTTGCGTCGGCAAATGCGACGGTTGTGGAGCCACCAGTAGTTCCAGAGCCACCACCTGTTCCTGATGCGAAGTGAAGCCCGTCAGACTGCGGCGCAACATGGAGGCAGCGTACTGACGGAACAGAGCGGGAATTATGGAGGAAAATTCGGACGTGTTGGTTGTTACAGCAGACAGCGCTGAATGACTGGACTGCGAATTGCCCGCTCTGAAACTGACGTCCCCGGTGGAGGCCTGCTTCCACCGGGGATGTTTTTTTGGGACCCGCCACTGAACCGGAGAGTTTTTTCAGGCATGCTGGTCGCGTGTTCTGCAACGACAGTGGCCGCAGGCAGTTTGAGCGGTATGAGTCGACGCAGGGGGCATCAAGTCGCTGTTGCGGGGGCTGAGTGCCATTTCCGACTTAAAACGGTGCCTCAGTGCTTTGTAGCAATTGCAGGCGATGGACAGCGTCGGAGGGAGACAGGAACGGGGGGCATAGTTCGGGAGTGAAAGGCAGAAAGGAGAGTGTGAGAGGACTTATGGCGGGGGAATCGCTACGCTGCGGCCTCAGATGGCAGGCTCAGGAAATACGGGCGAACAGAGCAGGAGGACGATTTGATGGAACCATCAGATCTCTCGAAACCCTGGGGAAGAGTCTATGTGGCGGAGTCGTTTGCGGGACTGGATGGAGAAACAGGGACAGCGACGGATTCTGGAAGTCCGCTGGCTGCTGAATCCCCGAGGGATGCCGCTGCGCAACGTTCAAATTGAAGACGAGGGCGGAATCATCACGGCCATTCGCCCGATCGCCGCCGGACGGGAATCTGAGTCGCTTCCATTGATGGTGATACCGCCTCTGGTCAACGCCCATACCCATCTGGAATTTTCGGCACTGGAAGAACCACTGGGCCCGGCGGCCTCCTTCCCGGACTGGATTCGCTCGGTTGTTACGTGGCGGCGAGCACAACCGGGGAGTCCGTCGCTGGCGATTGAAAAGGGAATGACACAATGCCGTGAATTGGGAGTGGGACTTGTCGGGGAGATTGCAACGCAGTCATTTCTCCATCGCCCGCCAGGAACAGCATGTGTTGTCTTTCGTGAAGCGATCGGTTTGACTCGTGAAAGGATTGCGGACCAGCTGCAGGCTGTACAGGAACATATCGCCTCCCGCACTAGCATTGAAGCTGCAGGCAGCAGCATTGGCTTGAGTCCGCATGCGCCTTACACGGTTCATCCGGAACTGATGCAGAAGATGACGGAGCTGGCTATCAGGCATCGGGTGCCGGTAGCGATGCATCTTGCAGAAACGCGGGAGGAGCTACGATTGCTGCAGCATGGGGACGGCGCGATGGCCGACTTTTTGAAGTCCATGGGGCTTTTTGATTCCGCCGTGTTTTCCGGACACCGGCAGATGCTGGAGTTTCTGGAACCCCTTGCACGGGTACCACAGGCCCTTGCTGTGCATGGCAATTATTTTGCAGAGCAGGAGTTGAGTTTTCTGGTAAAGCATCCGTCGATTTCGGTGGTGTATTGCCCCAGAACACATGCCTGGTTTCAGCACAGCGAGCATCCTTTTCGGCGAATGCAGGCGGCGGGTATTCGGGTTGTGCTTGGAACTGACAGTCGAGCGTCGAACCCGGACTTGTGTATTCTGAGTGAGCTTCAGTTTTTGTTGCGACGGCATTCAGAGTTGTCTGTCACGGACATGCTGGAAATGATCACGACAAGTGCGGCGACAGCGCTTGGGCGGAATGAGTTCTCGTGCCCTGTACAGACGGGCCATGCGTTTGCGGCCACACTGCTGCTGTGTGACGGTGAACAGACGACGGTGGATGCGACACTGCGAGCTGTGGGAACGCGGCCATTGCTGGCGATCAGCAAATCCGGGTACGCAGAGGCGGATTTGGCGAGGATTGTCCGCTCGTTTTCGAAGTCGACCTGAACTTCTCCATCAGTGTGGGGGAGTCTGGCAGGCTTGTCTGATCTGAGTGAGGCAGCGAGTGGTCTGTTCGAAAAAGGAAAGTCGCTGTTTCGTTGCCTGCGTTTAAGAACCAGAGTAACGTCGTTCAACGAAAAGAGGCTCGGCGGAAAGCCGAGCCTCTTTGTGGGAAGGAAAGGTCTTTTCAATAAATCAGAACTCGCCGATGACTTCACCGCCACCTTTGGTTCCCAGAGCACCCCAGACGCCGTATGGGCTGCGATTGCCGATCACAGTAGCGACACCCAGATTGCCAGTGTCGATGTTCTCGGAGATAAAGCGGACAGAGCCGTCTGCAAGCACGGCCTGAATACCGCCGGTGTGCATGCTGCTGGGAGGGAACATCCCAACGGCACCGTCAGCGTTTCCATTGCCATCATTGATGCAGGACGGACCGTTTGGTGGAGTGACCGTGTAGAAGGAGTTAATTTCCGGCTGGCCATCGCACCAGATGGAGCTGAATCGTCCCTTGACTGCGGCACCGGTGGTGTAACGGTCGCCCTGACGAATTGCTGCGGCGGCTGCAATACAGGAACCTGGAGTTGTTGTGATCGCACCAACGTTTACCAGAATACCTTCTTTGACGGTCGGAGTTCCCTTACCACCAATACCAAAGTTGGCCTGAACACGTTCAGCCATTGCGATCGTATTGCTGGTACCGTCGGTTACGTCACGCATGCTGAAGCAGCGACGAAGGCAGAAGAGTCCGCTGGAGTTCTGGGCATCACGGCCAGTTCCCGCATCGACCCCGATGTAGTCACCGCGTGAGAACGCGTAGCTGCAGTTGCCGCGGGCAGAAATAATGCCTGGATCTGTGGGGCAGCTGAAGAAGGAGATGCGCTGCGAGTAGATGGCAGGAGCAGGCGCTGTGCCGCTCCATGGAGCCGGACCGCCTGGCGGAACTGGTGGCGAGGTCGTTGGATTTCCGGCATCGATCTGCGAATACAGAGCGGTCTGTTCCATGTAGGGCAACAGGCAGACGATTCCGGTCCGACGCTCGTAATTGCCGTCGAGCCGACTGGCATTGCCGTAACCGAAAGTACCACCCTTTGCATAGGGGAACATGTTGAAGTTGTCATGATAGTTGTGCATGGCCAATCCGAACTGCTTCAGATTGTTCTTGCACTGTGTTCGTCGAGCTGCTTCACGAGCCTGCTGAACAGCGGGCAGAAGCAAAGCGACCAGGATGGCAATAATGGCAATTACCACCAGGAGTTCGATGAGAGTAAAGGCACGACGCCGCACCACAGAACACCTCCCCTTTTTCAGGAAAACAGAAAATAAATGCAATAAACTCGTCATAGCCAAACAAAGGCCTTGCACAGAATAATCCCTAATGTGAACAGATGCAAGCTGTCGTTTTCTCTAAATGCTGCAAAAATGCACAGTTATGACCAAAAACATGGCGTCAGATCAATTGCCATGATGGCTGGCTTTGATAGCATGGTGCGGCGGAGAGGCTTGTGGCTCACTCCCGGCCGAGCATTTTAATGTTCATATGTTCAGTTCCAGGAATTGTTTATGAATCGGTGCGGCAATTTGAAACTGTCTTTGATGTTCATGGCGTGCTGTGCATTGCTTTTGGGTTGTGGCGAAGAAAAGCTGAACCGTCCTCCCGTTTTTAAGGTGAAGGGCAAGGTCACACTCCAGGGCAAGCCTGTGCCGAACGCGGATGTGACTTTTATCCACAAAGAGAGCAATCGAGCGGCATTTGGAAAGACAAATGCAGAAGGTGAGTACAAGCTCACGACGTTCAATGCGAATGATGGTGCGGTGGAAGGTAAGCATGACATTAGTGTTGTGGACATCCCACCAGTGCCTTCGACGCCAGCCATTTCCAGTGTGGAAAGCGCCGACTATCAGCCACCAAAGATTGGTGAGGACACCATGCCGAAGCCCAAGTCCAGGTTACCTCAACGCTATGCTGACGCAGCGACATCAGGTTTATTTGGCGTTGTGAATCCGGATGGAGAAAATGTGGTTGATCTGGAACTGACACCCTGAGACACTTCAGTTCGTCTTCGGATCACGATTGGTGAATCTATTACGGACGCCTGTGCTGCTGAAAAGCGGAACAGGCGTTCTTTTTGTCTGCATTTCGGGAACTTACCAGCATTTTTAGAGTGTTGTCCGGCTGATTTTCATTGCCGGAATGACCTGGGCCGCGGATTGTTTTTCACTGTTGCTGGTCGTCATGGACTGTGGAGTGTTTGATTCAGAGTGTCTTTTTCAGGTGTGCTTAATGGCTGGTCGATCAGAAGCCCGACGATTTGTTCTTCAGATGCTGTATCTTGTGGATCAGAATCCTGACGCAGACAAGGCGCGAATCACGCGCCAGTTGGGGCAGGAGTTTCGCGAACTGTCGCTGCGGCTCTTTGCCTCTGAACTGTTGAGCGGTATTCTGGAACATCAGGCCGATCTGGATCAGAAGATTCGGCAGACCGCGACAAACTGGCGGCTGGAGCGAATGGCTCCAACGGATCGCAACGTACTTCGCATGGGGCTGTTTGAGATGCTTTACCAGGGCACTCCGGCCGCTGTCGTGATTGATGAAGCCGTCACAATTGCGAAGGAGTTTGGAACGGACAATTCCGGGGCCTTCGTCAACGGGATCCTGGACAAGCTCATGCCCGTGACGACAGCAGCCCCGCAGAAGCCGGAGTAATCGGTGGCGTGAGTCATGCTAACTGGATTCGTGGATCCGTTTCCCTGACAGGCAACGGCTCAATGAAGTTACCGCAGGGTCGTTGGGCGCTATGGAAGCAGTCAGCGACGGGCGAGGCCGGGAGCGGCAATCGAGTCACCTCTCTGGATGCTCTGTGACCTGAACCGAGGGGGCTGGCACGCACCAGAAATCGCAGACACACGCCGGCAGCCTGTTGAAAATCGATCGTCATCCCCGCGCAGGTGGGGATGCATGGTCGGTGTTCTCAAAAATGACTGTATTCTCTCCATCGCGGGAATGCAGCGCGTGGGGCGGGCACAACCAGCGGGCGTTTTTCAAAAGGCTGCGAACACTTCGGTCGGTGCAGGGGGATGCAGTGTCACTCCGGTGGCAAGCGGTCATTATCGCCCGAATCGAACTGTCCTTCAGGGCGTGGGCTGAGGCCTGGTGTCGGCGTCACTCTTTCGAAAAACAATCACGTGCTGTCTTGGCAGAATGTGAATCGTCTCGGACCACGTCAGCCCCAGCTCTGGCTGCTCTGCTTCTTTTCGCACCTGAGCCTGAGACATTTTGTGGACTTCTTTAATAGGAACGTCCGGGTCTTCTTTGCGATATTCTACAAACACCAGACGACCGCCGGGTTTCAGGGCTGCGGAGATGTCCTGCAGCATTTCCCAGGGGAATTCAAATTCGTGGTACACATCGACCATGATGGCCAGATCCACACTGGCTGGTTTCAGGCAACTGCGTTTTTGCGTGCCCAGAATCGGTTCCACATTTTTGATGTCATACTGTTTGCAATAGATTTCCAGGCGATCCAGCATCTCCTGCTGAACATCCACCGCCATGACTTTGCCGTCCGGTAGAATCTGTTCTGCCAGCAGCATCGAGATGACACCACTGCCCGCACCGATATCAGCCACGACATTTCCGGGGCGCAGCTGAAGTGAACGCACCATCAGAGTCAGTCGCTCTTCTTCCTCGCGCGAGGATCGCTCGAGCCAGTCAGCGCCGGCGAAACCCATCACATGGGCGATTTCGCGGCCCATGTAAAACTTGCCAATACCATTCGGGTCATGTTCCCGTCGCAGCTCGTATCGCGACATCTTTCGCGTGGGTTGTTCCTGTTTCGCGGCGGGTTCATCAGCGAATCCGGAACAGCACAGACTAAAAACTGTGGTAAGCACCAGGACGAAACGCATGAGATATTCCTCTGAACAGAAACACAGGAGCAGATAGACGACGAACGCATTATGACATTAGCGGCTTAGAGTCAGCCGCAGGACGCTGGCTGATGGTTCTGAAGCAGAGGCTGCCGTGTTTCGGCCGAAAGGATCAGCCTCGACATCCGCCGGCCGCATGGCAGGCCTGAGAAAATCAAAACGACGCAGAATAAGGTGGTCGGCAGCAAGCAGGAAGGCAGATTGCGTCATGGTGAAAACGGCTTTATGGGCCAATCACCGTGACGCGATTCCTGAAGACTTGACCTGTGATCAGAGAAGTCTGTCGGCAGACTGAAAACTACTGCCGTTACTTCTCGCTCTTTTCGACGGCCACAATCGTGGCCTTTTTGATGTAGTCCATCTTCGGGAACGACTTCTTCAGGTAGGCGTTGCCCTGTTCCTGAATCAGTCCCTGCTGAGGACGTTCGCCGTACTGAGATGTGATCTTTTCAACAACGGGCATCCCTTCGACGACTTTTGCAAACGGAGCGAATCCAAGGTCATCCAGTCGGGCATTGTCTGCCAGATTGATAAACAGCTGGCAGGTTCGGGTATCCGGCCCGCGGGAGGCGAATGTCAGCGTGCCCTTTGTATTGCTCTGCGTCACGGGGTCATCGGAGATCTCTTTATCCTTCCACTTTGCATAGGTCACCGGGTCCCCATTCATACCCCACTGGACCACGAAACCTGGAACGACGCGAAAGAACCGACACTCGTCATAGAACCCTGAAGTGACCAGTTCGTGGAACCGATCGGCCCCTTTGGGTGCCCACTTTCGCTGAACATCGACCACAAAGTCTCCGCAGGAAGTTTCAAACTTTACGCGAAATTGTTCCGGGGTCGTCCCCGGCTTTGCTGCTTCCTGGGCCGGCAGAATTCCGCTGGTCAGCAGCACGACCATTGCACAAAACAAAGATTTCATTCAACACTCCGTGTATTCGATCGGGTCACAAATCTGTCGTGCCGTCGTACGGCACCTTGATCTCAACGGAATTCATACCCGAAGACGTCCAACACTGCCACTCTGACCAGATCAGCTGCGGGCGCCCATGGTTACGGAACGCTTTTTCAGGGACGGGATCCGGGAGCGGGGGATTTGAGGCGGTGGAGGAAAGCAGCGGTTGGGGTCGGCATCTGCCCCTCAGTCCAGAACACAGCGACAGGAAACAGTTGGATTAACGGAAAAATTAGGATTTTGCGGGTCAGCAAAAAATGCGCCAGATTCCTGTCTATTATCAATTTCAGGAACCAACGTGTTCCGTGGAACCGATGGCGAACTTTCCTGGACTTGCCAGGTAACTCGGGTGATGCTGATTGGTATAAATCCTGAGTAGAATACAGTGTCAACTGGCGAGAGGGGTGAAATCCATGAGAGGATCGTCTGGATCTTCAAGTCCCTGCCGCTGGTAGTCACTGTTGATGTTTCCGGGATGTCCTACACCTTCCACGCTTCCTTCTTCACGAATTCCCGCCGGTATGTTTTCACATCGATGCATCGTATTGATGGTGTTGCTTCTTTGTAGTGCGGGCTGCGGTCAGCAGTCCGAGGTTCGTGAATACGTCGTGGATCGTGAGGACTCAAAGGTTTTCACATCGGATGTGATTCGTGACCGATTTCAGGCCGCTCCTTTTTCCTGGGACGTTCCAGAGTCATGGGATTCCGCCGACAATGACCAGTTCAGTAAGTTTGCATGGACTGTGGGGCCTTCAAAGAAGACTCGGATTACGATCAGTGACCTTCCGGGATCTGCCGGACTGGTGCCACAGTTTGTCAGATGGAGTGGTCAGGTTGGTCTGGAAGCCGGGGATCCTGCAGAACTAATGAAGTTGGTGGAACCGCTGGAGCTTAAAGGGGCCAGTGGACAGTGGATTGAGTTGAAGGGGGCATCAGAGACAATTCTTGGTATGATTGTCCCTCTCGGGGATAAGCTGTGGATCGTCAAGCTTCGCAGTGGAAACTCAGAAGTTGCTGCGGTGAAAGAGTCCTTTCGCAGTTTTTGCAAATCGTGGCAGGCAATCTGATGGTCTGCATGGGTTGGGATCGGGGATTCATCGGGTACTGGCGGGATGACGCCCCCTTTTTCAGTGATAAGTAGAGTCTGTGTCCGGTAAGGCACTGGTGACAGCGATCGTTTTGGATCGGATCAGACAACGTAGCAAACAGGTTTGGTGCAATGACGTCTGGCTGGTGTGATACTGGCTGGCAGATTGTTTCAGAGCAGGGAGACAGAGCAATGTCAGCGACAGCAACTCCGGGTAAATTTGAATATGTGAACAGCAGTTCAAAGGGCCGCAGCGGAGCAGAATTACTGATGCGTGCAGTGGAGCTGCTGGCTTCCCTGAAGTTAACCTGTGTCTTGTTTTTTCTGGCCATGATCATTGTATTCATCGGCAGTCTGGCTCAGTCCCGGCGGGATGTGTGGCAGGTGATGGCCGAGTATTTCCGCTGTTACGTCGCCCGAGTGGATGTGCAGGATCTATTTCCGCCATCGATGTTTGGCACATGGGGTGACGAGCTGGCGCAGAGTTTTGGGGTCTTTCGCTACCTGCCGTTTCCTGGAGGGTGGACGATTGGCTGGCTGATGTTGTTCAACCTGCTTGCAGCGCACGCTCTGAAGTTTCGGATTGTGGCCTCCGGGCTGCGATTGAAAGCGGGGGTTGGTCTGATTGTGCTGGGATTTTTGATGCTGGCTGTGGTTGTGATTACCGGGAATCAGCAGACGGGTGTCGAGTCCGGGAACACGATTTTATCCGCCGAGCAGATCTGGTTGCTGATGCTGGCGGTGCTGGGTTTGTCTGGCGGAGCCACGGTGGCGATGGGCGTGATGGGTCGCGCGGCATCGCGATTAAGTCGTGGTGTGCTGGTGTCTCTGGGTCTGATTCTGCTGGGGATTTTTCTATATTACGTGATTGGTGGCGAAGCAGCGCGGCTGAATCTGTCTGCGATGAGAATTCTCTGGCAGCTACTGAAGGGTTCGGCTGTTTCGCTGGTGCTGCTGCTGGGGGCGAACCTGCTGTTTGAAAAACGCGGCGGGATCGCCCTGCTGCACTTTGGTGTGGCCCTGCTGATGATCAGCGAGCTGCAGGTAGGCTTGATTGCCAAAGAAACCAATCTGTCTCTGACAGAGGGCGAATCGCTGAACTATGCGAGAGACATTCGGGAGCGCGAACTGGCGATTATCTCGCAAAGGACGGACGGCAAAGACGACGTGGTGGTGGTTCCGGAAGCCTTGCTGGAAAGCGTCGTCCCAACCGAAATGGATCAGCAGAAACCGGGCACAAAACTCGATGACAGCCAGAAAATTTCGCTCAGCAGCCTGCCCTTTGACATCGCTGTTCGACGCTTTTATCGGAACAGTGAACTGCGGTCACTGACGCCAAAGGACGATACGCGGACGGCGGATGGGTTGGGCTCATTTGCAGGTGTGGAATCGCGTGATCCTGTCACAGGCATGGATGAAAGTATTGATCAAAGCACCGTGCTGGTTGATCTGATTCGCAAGGACTCCCAGGAGATTCTGAAGTCCATGCTGGTATCGCAGAATGTCAGCGAGCTGCAGTCATCGCTAGCCGAGAAGGCGACAGTGGAAGGCCGAGACTATTACTTCTATCTGCGTTTTCAGAGAAACTACAAGCCGTACACTGTGAAACTGCTGGATGTCAGCCGCACGACCTACGTCGGCTCCGCAACACCGCGGGACTTTCGATCAGAGATTGAGATTACGGAAGGCGATGCAAAGCAGAGATACACGCTGTGGATGAACAATCCGCTGCGATATAAGGGTGAGACCTTTTATCAGTCCAACTATGTGGCGATGCCGGATGGAAAGGAAGCCTCCACGCTGTCCGTCGTCAGAAACTCGGGCTGGATGCTTCCGTACATCGCCTGCATGATTGTGGCGTTTGGTATGTTTGCCCAGTTCGGCCAGACGCTGATGCGATTTCTGGACAGAAGTTCCAGAAGTCGGCCGGCGATTGCTTCAGACGCCCCTGTCTCGCCGCTGTACCGTCCGGGATTTGCTCCGGCCCGGGCACCAGAGAGTGTGTTGCCTGTCGAGCCGCCGTCAATGCTTCGCACATGGTTGCCGATTACACTCACGGCGGTGTGTGTGCTGTGGATTGTCAGAGGCATGAGCACGCCAAAGCCGATGGCTGGCACAATGAATCTCTATCAGGCGGCACAGCTGCCGATTGCATGGAATGGTCGAGCCCAGCCCATTGATTCACTGGCCCGGACATTGCTGCTGATGAGTTCTCATAAGTCCACTTTTGAGGCTGAGCTGGAGCCGTGGCAACTGGACGACACAAAGGTACGCGACGCGATCGTGAAGAGTGTTTCCAGGGCGTGGCCGTCGGCGAACGTGGAGGAACTGAAGGAATTAAAGGGAGCCTACCCAGCATGGATTGCGAAGGTTGTAGAACTCACAAAGGCAGAGACGGCAGCGGTGGAAGAGCGTCTGCGTCCTTTGATGGTGCGGAAAGCACCGGCCGTACATTGGTTTCTGGACGTGATTACCCGTCCGGAACTGGCCGCTCGTCATCGTGTCATTCGCATTGATGATGACCAGGTTCTGTCGAATCTGTCGCTGGAGAAGCGTGGTGGAATGACGTATTCCATGGAAGAGATCCAGAAGAATATGAAGGACCTCGAGGGGATCTGGCAGAAAGGCAATGAGAAACGCAGGCTGAAGCAGGAATTCGATCTAACGACACTGGAACGTCGGGTGGGAACGCTGTTCGAAGCGGTGGGCCGCATTGGCCAGATTTCTCAGGTCTTCCAGTCGCAGCCCGCAGACAATCTGTTGGACGGGTCCATCACGGCATGGAGAATTCTGCAGCGACTGGGTGAAAGCAAAGTCGCGATGGCAGTCCCGACTGGAACAGAGAACGAACAGAAGTCCTGGGAAACGTTTATCGTCGCCAGTGCCCTGCGCGATGTGAATCGGGACCTGGTTGCCAGAAACATCACGACGGCCGAACAGTTTGTGGCCTATGTCCGTGAAGATCGGCCGCTGGAACTTGTTCGCAACTCGGTGATGGGCACGTATGAGATTCTGAAGAACACACCGGACCCTGCAGAAACGCCGGATTCCGGGCCGCTGGATGTTTCCCGGAAGGCTGCCAATGCGATGCTGCGTGTCGAGGATCCGTACCTGAATCGGATTTTGAAGGTTGTGGCGGAGGCAGGTCCTGGAAAGACGCCTGAGGCAATTGCGGAAGCGATCACCAAAGAGCAGGCTGGGGAAATTGCCGCAGATCGGATTGCGATGGATCTGTTTGAGGTTATCTCCGAACTAACCGAAAATTCGCCTCAGGACAGGCGAGTTGCGATGATTCGCCAGAAGATTCAGTCGATTGGTACTGAAAACACAGACGCGATTTATGCCGCGGTCAACGAAGAGATCGGACGGCTTGTCTGGGGAGATCTGCAGAAGAGTGTCGGGCCGCTGCTGAACGGTGGCGAAGCCAGTGAAAGATTCACAAAGTCAGTGACATACGTCAGTGATATTCTGGATGCATGGAAACGTTCGGACGTTGAAAAATTCAATTCCAGCATTGCCGACTACCAGCAATTCCTGAGTTCAGCATCGCTGCCGCATGTGGATGTTGCAGGCGTACGACTGGAGGCCTGGTTCAACTACTTTGAGCCGTTCCAAAAAGCCATTCGACTCTACCTGCCAATCATCGTTCTGGTCTTCCTGGGCTGGCTGTTTCCTTTGGGAGGAGCGGTTCGCAGGACAGCTCTGTTTCTGCTGGTGCTGTCGTTTGTCGTGCATTCTGCCGCATTGTGGCTGCGCATGGAAATTTCCGGCCGTCCGCCGGTGACCAACCTGTATTCATCGGCGATCTTCATTGGCTGGGCGGTTGTAATTGCCGCATTTGTGGTGGAACTGTTCCTGAAGAACGGGATTGGAAGTCTGGTAGGCGCTTCCACAGGCGCTGCAGCACTGATGATTGCACACTACCTTGCACTGGACGAAGGGGACACGCTGGGGGTCATGCAGGCAGTGCTGGATACGGCTTTCTGGCTGGCGACCCATGTCGTTTGTATTACGCTGGGATATGCTGCCACTTTTATGGCTGGTTTCCTGGGGATTGGGTACTGCGGACTGGCTGTGGCAGAGCAGTTTTCCAAAAGCCGCGAGCAGGCTGTGTCCCGAGGCCTGTTGCGGGCGCAGGTTGGTCGCATGGTGTATGGAGTCCTTTGCTTTGCACTGTTTTTCAGTCTGGTGGGAACAGTACTTGGAGGACTCTGGGCAGACGATTCCTGGGGCCGTTTCTGGGGCTGGGACCCTAAGGAAAATGGGGCCATGCTGATTGTCCTGTGGAATGCCCTGATCCTGCATGCTCGCTGGGACAAGATGGTGGGTGACTACGGAACCAGCGTGCTGGCCATGTTCGGCAATATTGTCACGGCCTGGTCATGGTTTGGCGTGAATGAACTGCGAGCCGGGCTGCATAGCTATGGATTTACGGAGGGGCGGCTGTTTGCCCTTGCCGCATTTATCTTTGCCCAGGTTGCGGTAATGCTGTTCTTTCTGGCGCTTCGGAGTTTTGCTTCGAAGCGAGGAGCGGTCGTATCTGCCTGATCGGTGATTCACGGAAGTCCGTCTGTAAAGCTGACGTAAAAATGGGAAGACCGGCAGCACGGTCTGCATGCGGACTCGTTTTTTCTGTCAGAAGGAAAACGGTGTGACAGAGGCTGTGGCATGGGTTAATGGAAGGCTGATTCCCTGGTCTGAGGCGGCGGTGCCGGTCTGGGACCTGGGGGTTGTCGCAGGGGCCGCAGTGACGGAAGCGGGCCGCACGTATGGCCATCGGTTTGTGTGGGGCAGCATGCATCTCCAGCGACTCTGCCGATCCCTTCGAGACCTGAGATTTCCCATGCCCTGGTCGGAAGCAGATCTGGAGGCGGCGGCCGAGGCGGTGATTTCGCATAACGTAACCTTGTGTGCCGCAGGGACAGATCTGGGCGTGGTTTTAAGCTCCACTGCGGGTGCGAACGCGACGTATCTCGGGCGCCGATGTGACGACACGACGACGGTTGTTCACACCTACCCGTTACCGTTTTCGTTGTGGAGACCTGGATTTCAGAACGGGGTTCGGCTTCGAGTTCCCTCCGTCCGCCAGATACCTGCAGAGTGTTTTCCGGTGGGGCTGAAGGTTAGAAATCGGCTCCACTGGTGGCTTGCTGATCAGGAAGCCGAGAGGCTGGAACGTGGCAGTCGGGCATTACTTCTGGATCATCGTGACCGTGTTACGGAGACCAGTACATCATGCCTGTATATGGTCATAAATGGACGGATCCTGACGCCTGCAGAAAATGTCCTGCAAAGTCTTTCGTCAGTGATTGTGGAACGTCTGGCCGGGGCTCTGCAAATCCCGTTTGAGCGGTGCGACATTACCATGGACCAGCTGAGTCTGGCGGACGAAGTGTTTCTGTCGTCCTCGCCGTCCTGCCTGCTGCCGGTAGCGAGTGTGAACGGACAGGCCTGCGGCCAGGAACTGCCCGGGCCGATCTTCCGCAGGCTGCTGGAAGCGTGGGGGCAGCTTGTTGGAGTGAATCTGGAAGAGCAGATGCTGCGGGAAATGCAGGCCCCTGCAGCGTAGCAGGGGCCTGCGATGTCAGCGGGCCTGAAAAGCCCATGAAAGCCGGAAAGCAATGCAACTTAAGCGTTGATTTCCCAGCCCTTGCGGTACTCTTTTGACAGCAGCTGATTGGCGGCTGCATCATTGATGATGCGACCGGATTCCGGATCAAATTCGATGGTTTTACCTGCGCGATAGGCCACATTTCCCAGCAGAACGGTTTCTGTAAAGGGGGCTGCGTAGGTGAACGGACTGCCTGTGCGGGAACCTGTTTTGCAGGCTTCGATCCACTGTCGATGGTGACCAGGAGACTCTGGAAGAAAAGGTTCCGGTGCTTTGAACTGAGCAAACCGATCTTCCGGAAGCAGTTTGGGGAACCCATCATGAGCGATAGCGATGCGACCTTTGGAGCCGATGAACAGGGATCCATTCATGGGAAGTTCTGCGGCGATTTCCGGGGCCGGTTTTGTTTCGCCTTCGTACCAGACCAGTGTCACCGGACACAGAGCGTCTCGCTGTCCAAATTCAAACCGGGTTTGCATCCATGCCGGAGCGCTGAAGGGATTGGGTTCCGGTCCATCTGACGTGACCTTCACTTTGCCACCCAGTTTTAGTCCCCAGAAGGCGGGATCGGCGAGGTGAATGGCCATGTCACCGACGGCGCCGCAGCCAAAATCCCACCAGCCGCGCCACTTAAACGGGACGTAGGCAGGGTTGTAGGGACGATCTGCAGCGGGGCCGAGCCACAGATCCCATGCGAGATTACCGGGGACGACCGGCTGTTCAGAAGGGCGTGCCATGCCCTGTGGCCACCAGCGTCCTGGGCGATCTGTAATCACGTGCACTTCTTTGACATCACCGATCGCCCCGGTTTGCAGCAATTCCACCAGCCGCAGATAGCCGGGATGTTCGTGATTCTGGGTTCCCATTTGTGTCGCGACTTTCTTTTCGCGGCTGAGTGCCGCGATCAGTCGTGCTTCTTCCACAGTATGGGTCAGCGGTTTTTCGCAGTAGACGTGCAGGCCGCGTCGAAGCGCCCGGACAGCAGCGGGGGCATGATGATGGTCGGGCGTGGCGATGACGACAGCATCAAGGTCCTGCTGTTCCAGCAGCAGGCGGTAGTCTGCGTACGTTTTTGCGGTCGAGTGCCGGGATGCAGCTGCGTTCAGGCGATCGCTGTCGACATCACACAGGGCCACGATATTTTCAGAACTGACGGCGTCCAGATTTGCAGCACCACGACCTCCAACACCGATGACACCGATGTTCAGGCGATCATTGGCCCCCTGAATTCGAGCGCCGCGGGCCAGCGGAATTGAAGTCGCTGCCAGCCCGAGTGCTGTGGACTGCAGAAAGTGACGACGATTAAGAGGCTGTGCCATCGAACCAGGCCTTCGAAGAGTAGATTGCGGGAATGCTGGAGACTGTCAAGACAATGGATCAGTTCTGACTGAGACTGATACGTCTCGCAGCCGTCATTATTGCGCATGACCTGAGGAACCGCAATTCGTCGGGCCAATGTCACAGCGGATGTCACAGCGGATGTCAGACGGCAGCAGTCCGGGGCAGTGTGCAGAAGGCAACGGGAATTCGGCGAGATGCTGACGCATTACCCGGGCTGAACCGGAGAGGCTCCAGGATCCGTTGGTGCGACGCGTTTTCGTTTGCGCTCTCCGGGAACGGATTTCCAGCGACGATGCACCCAGAAATACTGTTCTGGTGCCTTGCGAATCAGTTGTTCAAGAGACGTCGTAAAACGCTGAGTCAGCCTTTCGACACCATTCGCATCCTGATATTCCAGGGGATCAATGATATCCTGAGTCGACAGGCAAAATCGAACCCAGCGGGCACCCTTCTGCTGAGACTCGGGCAGTCTCCATGCACCACCCACAACGATCAGCGCGTTGTATTGCAGCGCCAGCAGAGCGATCGATTTGAAGGTGGATGCTGGTTTTCCGAAGAAGTCCACAAACAGACCGGTGCGTCCGGCATCCTGATCACACAGCATGCTAACCATACCACCTCGATGCATGATATCGGAAACATCTGCGCCGGCACCGGCTTTGGAAATGAGGGTATGACCGGAGGATTCCCGATATCTCCGGAACCAGTCATGCAGCCAGGGGTTATCCAGGTCCCTCGCCACAACCCCCATGGGAAATCCAAAGTGACCGAAGGTATGCACACTGATTTCCCAGTTGCCAAAATGTCCCCCAAGACAGATCACGGGACGTCCGGAACAGATCGCCTGCACACACTCATTGCGGTTTTCAAAATCCAGCACCTCGGCACAGGTTGCCAGACGAAATTTTCTGGGGAGCTGAACCATTTCGCAGACCATGCGGAACAGGTGCTGCCACATTCCGGTCACAATGCGATGAATTTCTGTGTCCGAAAGATCTTCACCGAAGGCAATTCGCAGGTTATCTCGGGCGACGTCATAGCGACTGGCCCTGCGTGGCAGAATATTAACGATCGTCCATGCCAGAGTATTGGCCATGATGATTGTGGCAGACACTGGCAGGCTTTTCACGATGAACAGCAGACACTGAAACGCCGAATACTCAGCCAGATATCGCAATTGACGGCTTTTGGTCATAATTTTTTGAAGGGCAAAGGACACTTGATGAAACTCGGATCCACAACTGACCGGTGATCAAACTTTTTCTGAATCCTACAGAACTGCTGCAGTGGATCAGGCGGCGATCCGACCGACTGTCAGACGGCGGCGTATCAGTGTTTCCATAAGTTCACCGGTATCGATTCCAAGAAACGCAGCGGACATGGGAACGAGGCTGTGCGAGGTCATACCGGGAATCGTATTGATCTCCAGAATACAGAACCTGCCATCTTCCATCAGACGCAGATCCGTGCGACTGATTCCGGAGACGCCACACACGCGACAGGCACGCTGCACCGCCTCCATCAGACCAGGGGGCAGATTTTCCGGAGCAACGCGGTATTGCGTGGCTTCATCCTGATATTTCGCCGCATAGTCGTACCACGGTCCTGAAGTCATGATTTCCACCGCCGGGAACACGGTGCCATCGACGATTGGAACGGTGATTTCTCGTCCGGGAATATACTTTTCCACCAGACAGTCCGGTCCCCATGCCAGTGCAGCCTCGATCGCGGACGGCAGCCGATCCTCGGACGGAACCATGCTGATGCCCACACTGGACCCCTGTTCGGTCGGCTTCACCACAACAGGAAACCCGATATTCGCAGTTGCCTGGCGGATGTCAGACCATGCCTGACTTCGTCGCACGACGACTCCAGCCGCAACCGGCAGGCCTTCCTGCTGCAGCAGTTCGCGGGTTGCCTGTTTGTTGAAGGTGAGTGCTGACGCGGCGGACGAGCTGCCGATCCATGGAATGCCAACGGTTTCCAGTTGTCGCTGCAGAGTTCCGTCTTCGCCGCCTGTTCCGTGAAGCATGGGCACGATGGCGTCTGCCTTCAGCCGAAAGTCGCTCAGTAACCGATGTTCGGGATCAAGCAGATCGACGTGATGGCCGCGCGCTCGCAGCGCGGCAGCAACATTCTTTCCGCTTTCCAGACTGACCTCGCGCTCCGCCGAGATTCCCCCGGCGAGCACGATAATCTGCAGCCTGCCACGGTCTGGCACACTTCGCATCATGACCTCCCTGTCACCATTCTGCACCGCGGAAAACCCCGCCGGCGTCCGTCCACGGCATCCTGCCACTGACTGAAGTCCATTCAGATTCTGTTTCGAACTACCAGACGCGAATTTCCAGTTCAAGTTCCACAGAGTACTTTGCGGTCACAGCAGCTCGAATACGTGCAATCAGATTTTCCACGTCCGTACTGACGGCGCCCGGTTCGGTGACAATGAAATTGGCATGCCGCTCGCTGATCCTGGCTTTGCCGGACGATGCGCCCTTCAGTCCGCACTGTTCGATCAGCGCCCCGGCACTCAGGCCCCTGGGATTTCGGAAGATGCAGCCCGCGGACTGATCAGCCAGTGGCTGAGTGGATCGTTTCATGATCCAGTTCTTTCGCATTCGCCGCATCAGTTCTTCGGAATCATCCTTGTGCAGTTCCAGCGTCGCGGAAAGCAGCAGCAGATCCTGAATGCTGCTGCGACGATAAGCAAAGGACAGTTCATCACCGCGGCGAACGGCGATCACACCATCCTGAGTCAGCACCCGGATGGACTGAATCAGCTGCCCGATATCACCATTGCGGCCACCACTGTTGCCCACAACGGCGCCTGCCACGGTGCCGGGAATTCCAACCAGGTGTTCCATGCCTCCCAAGCCGACCCGGGTGGCTTCGGTGATGACGTGTGACAGCAGAACCCCACCGCCAGCGGTGACCGTCGTTCCGACCACTTCCACCTGCCCCAGAACAGGCTCAATTACGCGAATGACAACGCCACGAACGCCCTCATCCCGGACCAGAAGATTGGATCCGGAACCCAGAATATGAATTGGAAGCTGCTGTTCGCGACAAACCTGAACCACCTCCAGCAATTCGGCTTCGGTTCGGGGAGTCAGCAGATACTCTGCCGGTCCGCCGGTCCGCAGCCATGTGAAGGAGGCCAAAGGAATTTCACGCTGCAGTATCTCGCTGAAGTCTTCGATGGATTTCGTCATGAATCGTATGTGTCCTGCCTGCACCCATGGTCAATATCACGTCACCCGGTTGAACGGAATAGTCTAATGTTGCCGGCACCTGGTCAAGATTCTTCACCAGGCTTGCCCGTCCACCGGCCGTCTTTATCGTTTGAATCAGCTGAATTGACGTTTCTAAGGCCTTCTCCTCACCGTCCTGCTCCCGAACAGACAGGACCGGCAGCACAAAGACCTCGTCAAATCTGCTCAGAGCCCTTGCAAAGTCTGGCATCAGAGTCGTTGCGCGACTGATCTGGTGGGGTTCGAACACCGCCACCAGCCTTCGGTCCGGAAATACAGCCCTTGCGGTTTCTGCAGTAGCCCGTACAGCTGTTGGGTGATGGGCATAGTCGTCAATCAGATCTGCGCCACGCCATGTCCCGCGATACTCAAATCGCCGACGCATTCCCGGGAATGTCGCCAGATGCTGCTGAATCACTGCCGCCGGTAGCCCCATTTGCCGGGCTGCCAGAAATGCCGCAGCCGCGTTTTGACAATTGTGAAGCCCCGGAACGGCCAGACGAATCGACCACGCGGCGCCAGTGGACTGCTGCAGGACAAAGGTTTGGCCGGAAAATCTGCAGTTATGCTTGCCAGACCCGATCGCAGATGGTCTTCGAGCCATGCCGGTTGCCTGCCGATGATTCAGGATTCCGAAGTCTGCATTTCGCCCCAAACCGACGGCGTAGCTGATCACGGACGCACCGGATTTCCCGGCAATGGCGACGGAAACATCGCAGTCAGCATTGGTGATTACGGATCCTCCGGGCCTGACACGCTGCACAAACTGGCTAAAGGAGGCTTCCATCTGCTGCAGGGAGCCGAACCAGTCAAAATGGTCTGGCTCGATACTGTTCAGCACGCAAATTGACGGTGAAAGACTGAGGAACGAGTCGCGGTACTCGCAACTTTCAATCACTGCGGAATCCCATGTTTTTGGCAGCTCAGGGACATCTGAACCGCACAGTTCGCCGCCCAGATAACGTGCTGCGGCTGCTCCACTCTGTGAAAGGATCCACCATAACATTCCGGCGGTTGTGGTTTTTCCATGCGTTCCCGCGACGCAGAGCTGGCGGCTCTGGGAAAAAAGATTCGCCAAGGCTTCTGGAAGGGTAAGAATACGGGGCGTCATGGCGGCGGCGTACTGAGCCTGTGGGGAATTGGCCGCGACAGCGATGGATCGCACCACCGTATCCTGATGGCGAATTGCCATGGAATGACAGGATTCCCAGGCAAACGTCTGCACCTGACCTGCCGAACGGTCATGCAACTGCTTCAGGGCGACAGAATCCTGATCTGAGCCTGCAACACGAACGCCTTGTTCCAGCAACAGTTCGCAAAGACTTTTCATGCCGGCGCCACAGATACCAAGTAAAAACCAGGTATTCTTGGTGGATTCAGCGGATTGTTCAGGCGGTGCCGGAAGAGCGAGCATGTTGCCATCCATGGCGGAAATCATTGTCGGAACTGTCAATATAGCGAAATTTCCTAATCCTGTAACGGCTTTGCCTGGAATTCTGTCCGGGAGTGGACTTGTCACAGGCCTCGAATAGAAAATCTGGATATTCTGGTGTTTAAATAAAATTTGAAGGTAGTGTTTTCCCTGCTGGAAGGCGAACTTTCAGGATCCTTCTGTTCAAGTGGGATGTCAGCTCTGCGGATTCCACAGGATTTTCACGCAAAAGTTGACCGAAAAATCTGCGTAGTTTTTGTGTTCCGGATTGGGTAGAAGAGGCGTCTTGAATTCAGGAAGCGGTGACCGTGAGTGATCGTCGTGGAGTTTCCGAGGCCTCATGAGGCTGGCCTGCACGGTGAACCAGATTCGCGCAGCGGGTTCAAGTTTCCGAAGTGGTCAGGGGCCAGGTCTTGTGAAATTACTGTGAGTTTTCGTCGAATTTCGTGTTGTACCGTGACAAATCAGGATTTCCAGGCCAACCGAAGGCTGCTTTGGTTCCTGCAGAAGGAAACTCAAGATGATTGAAAGTCAGACTCTGATGGCAGAGCCAATAGTGTCCGAAGGTACTGGCCGGCGATTGTATGTGGTGGACGACGATGCGAATGTCCTCGAAGTACTCCGGATTATGTTTACGGACGCTGGATACGATGTTCAATCCTATGTGTCTGCGGTGCAGTTTGTTGATGAAGTGCCCACTTTGTCACCTGGAGTGGTGGTTACGGATTACCGAATGGGGCAGGTAGACGGTCCCGAGGTTCAACGTCGCCTGTTGGAGCGTCAGAGTGATTTTCGAATGATTTTGATCACGGCATATCCACGTACCAGCCTTGCCGTCAGCGCGATGAAGTTGGGGGCCGTGACGGTTCTGGACAAGCCATTTGATCGGGTCGAGTTGCTGGCAGCAGTGCGCGAAGGATTTCAGCAGTTGCAGATTGCAGAGCGGGAGGAATTGACCTTGCCGCCGCTGTTGCCTGCCGGCGAAACCTATTTCAGCCGGCTTTCCCTCAGAGAAAAGCAGGTCATGCAGCTGGTCTACGAGGGCGATACGAATAAGGGGATTTCGATTCGGCTGGAGATCAGCATTAAAACCGTCGAGAAGCATCGGGCGAAAGCGATGAAGAAAATGAAGGTCACCTCAATCGCCAGTCTGGTACGGCTGATGGATCGAGAGCGAGATCAGCTGTAGGCTTTTGACACAGTACTTCAGGACTTTCTGAAGACAGTATTGAACAGGCTATCACCCGGGGACGGTGCATCCTGCGGGAACACCATCCCGAAGCGCTGGTTTCGAAAGCTCATGCCGCCTGAAGACCAACTGGCCGTGTAGCGAGGACTCAAGTTACGGCGAATGATCTCCCGCGTCCGTTGAAGTCGTTGCGAGTGCTTCGGGTTAGACTTTGTGGACGCAGCGAAAGGCAAATCGACAGTGCGTCATTTGAAGACGGGCGAGTCCAGTCAGTCTCCGGAAAGGGCTACCCTGTCTGCGGCAGGTCGAACAGATTATCGAATCGATTCAGCACGATGGTACGGAGTGCGTGAAATTCGGGCGCATCGAAGGAGCCGCTGTCGACCAGATCCTGGGCGATCTGTCGGGACAACTGGAGCAGCTTCAGATCCCGGACTGGATCCGCAACACGCAGCGGCATAGCCCCGCTTTGCCGCAGACCAAGGATATCTCCCGGGCCCCGTAGCTCGGCGTCTTTTTCTGCCAGTTCAAAGCCATCGGATGTTTTTTCCAGAGCGACAAGGCGGGTCAGCGCATCCGGGATGTCTGTTTCGGAAAAGAGGAAGCAGTACCCCTGAAATCGTCCGCGACAGATTCTGCCACGCAGCTGATGCAGCTGAGCAAGCCCGAAGCGTTCGGCCTGCTGAATAATCATAATGGTGGCATTGGGCACGTTGACACCCACCTCGATGACGGTGGTTGAGACGAGCACATCGCTTTCATGATTTCGAAAGCGTTCCATCACGCCATGCCGCAGATCCCGATCCATCCGCCCATGCAGCAGGTCGACGCGGAGTCCTGCCAGTTCCGTTTTCTGCAGCTGTTTAAACACGTTCTCTGCGGACGCAAAGTCGTCTTCTGTCTGCCCTTCAACACGAGGACAGACGACGTAGGTCTGGCGTCCCAGCGCGACCTGCTGGCGCACGAATTCCCAGACCTTTGCCTGTTCCGGACTTCCGGTGATTCGAGATGTGATCACGCGCTGGCGTCCCGGCGGCAGATCCCGAATAACGGACACATCGAGATCACCGAATTGTGTCAGACAGAGGCTTCTGGGAATCGGGGTCGCCGTCATCACCAGAATGTGCGGACTGTATTCGCCGACAAAAAAACCGGCGCGCTGTCGAACACCAAAACGATGCTGCTCGTCGACCACTGCCACGGCCAGATTTCGGAACTGGACGCTTTCCTGAATCAGCGCCTGAGTGCCGATGATCAATTGCAGACTGCCATCAGAGATTCCGGAAAGCATCTCGCGACGCTGCGCTGCAGGCAGGCCCCCCAGAAGCAGGCAGCGTTTGACGCGACTTTCCTTCAGCAGTTCTTCGAAGGTTTCCCAGTGCTGGTTGGCGAGCACCTCGGTGGGCGCCATCAGCACAGCCTGGTGTCCAGCTGCGACTGCGGCCAGCATGATATAGACGGCGATGGCAGTCTTGCCGGCGCCGACATCGGCCTGCAGCAGTCGATGCATGGGCTGCTTCAGTTTCAGGTCGTTGACGATATCACGAATGGCCGCGTTCTGTCCTTCAGTGAACCGAAAATCAAACAGTCTGCGAATACGGGCATCGATCCGTGCTGAAACTTCGATGGGAACCGCCTTCAGACGCTGTGTCATGCGACGGCGGAGTGCCAGTGCCAGCTGAAATTCCAGAAGGTCATCCAGCAGGACGCGACGTCGGGCATCCTCCCACTGCTGCTTTCCGAGAGGAATGTGCAGGGCACGCAGAGCACTCGCAAGCTCGGGAAGCTGATGAGCAGCACGGAAGGCCCCAGGCAAAGGGTCTGAGACCAGATCGACGCATTGTTCCGTCACGGCGCGTGTCATTCGCCGCATGCTTTCTATGCGAATGCCATCGGTCAGTGGATAACGTGGAAGCACCCCCGAGACGTTTTCCATGTCGTCTTCGGGGGCCAGAACGTACACCGTCGGATTGTTAAATTCCCAGCGCCCGGCACGACGCTGCGGTTTGCCATTGAAGACGAGACGGTCTCCGTCCCGGTACTTTTTCAGCACCCATGGCTGATTGAACCACAGCCCGCGGACAAAATGTCCCTGACAGTTCAACAGGATTCCCGCCAGTGTGCGACCGCCATTCATCTGTCGGCAATCCCGATCAACGACGACGCCGTGAACGGACTGCACCAGGTCAGGCTGAAGCTGCGGAACGGGGCGGACGTCGCTGAAGTCGTGAATGTCACCAGGAAGGTGAAACAGTAGATCGCGGGCGGATTCGATTCCCAGGTTCTTCAGAAGTTCGGCACGTTGAGGCCCAACGCCGCGGACGTACTGCACGGGCATGGCGAGTCGATCGACGACCGCGGCGGGATTTGATTCAGGTTTTGGAGCATCGGACATGCGTGCAGTATACAAATCTGATCCCCGTATCGCGAAGACAAGTCACTCCACCAGGTGAACTGTTTCAGGAGAATCAGCGATCGATGACCAACGCAATGAAAAACGGCGGCCGGAAAAATGATTCTGAAAAAAAAGAACGGGGCGTGGATCAGACGCCAAAATGTATCAGCGGGAGGCGTTATTTTGGGATATCGGGGGTGATTCCTCGCAACAGTGTGGGCAACGCGCGTAAACTTCAGAGTTACACGGTGCCGCGAGGCTCACCGGGATTCGTCAAACGAAAGATTGTGAGTGTCCCGGGGAAGATTACTTGTTTTTCGAAAAACAGGCTGTCAGAATAGGGACGGTGAAGGTTTTTTGGCCACCCACAGGCCGGTCCGTTTTTTTTCGGAACGTCGTCAGTCGCTGACAAGGCTGATTTGCAGAACTATGCAATTTGAAATTCCTCAGGTATCCATCGCAGATTTGCGGTCACAGACAACTTACTTCCGTATCCGGCAGGTTTCTGCGGATACGGCTGAAGCGTGTGTGTGCGCGGTGCCGAATTCGATTGCCTGTGTGGGTGTGAAATGCGCGGCCGCATCCAAACGGATACTCCTGCCACCTCGCTGACCCCCTCTTTTCTGTAAGTGTGTTGTGTGTCAGCGAGTTCTGGTGGCGAAATCGATGCGCACGCCGAGCCGACCGGTTAAGTTGGCCAGCAATGACAATTTCTTCGGCTCATTCCGACTTTTGTGTCTGTCAGGATCGCTCTCAGCGTTCCTGGCAGTGACAGAGAGTTCAGCGAAGTCACAATAAGGTTCCGATCCATGGAAGATGTTCGCGGTAATCTGTACCCGGCCCCTTACCTTCCTCCGTATGGCGCTCCAAAAGCCACCGGTCTTTATGATCCGCAGTTTGAGCATGAAAACTGCGGTGTGGGCTTTGTGGCCCATATTAAAGGTGTGCGCAGTCACCAGATTGTGGACGATGCTGCCCGGATTCTTGGGCACATGGACCATCGCGGTGCCTGTGGTTGCGAATCCAATACCGGTGACGGCGCGGGAATGCTGACGGCACTGCCCCACAGGTTTCTTCAGCGAGTCGCGCTGGCCGAGCTGGGGGTTGAACTGCCGGCGGCCGGTCAATACGCCGCGGGCATTGTCTTTCTGCCGCAGGATCCGCAGCAGCGGGCCGAGTGTAAGCAGACCGTGGAACAACTGATTGCTCAGCAGGGGCAGACCTGCCTGGGCTGGCGAGTGCTGCCGGTGGATTACGACGCTGCCGACATTGGTCGCACCGCCCGCGCCTGTGCTCCGTTTATGGAAATGCTGCTGATCGGAGCGGCTCCGGGGTTGGCTCAGGATGCCTTCGAACGGCAGCTGTTTATCATTCGCAAGCTGGCCAGCCATAAACTCCGTAACAGCAGTCTGTCGCAGGCCCTGCTCTTCTACATCTGCTCACTGTCCACCAAGCTGATCATCTATAAGGGAATGCTGACATCCTGGCAGGTGATGCCATTTTTCCCGGACCTCCAGGCTGCCGATTACGAGAGTCATCTGGCGATGGTGCACTCGCGGTTTGCGACCAACACCTTCCCCAGCTGGGACAGGGCTCAGCCACTGCGATTTATGGCCCACAACGGCGAAATCAACACGGTCAAAGGCAATTCCAACTGGATGTTTGCTCGTCAGGGAATGATGAAAAGCGAACTCTTCGGCGAAGACATCCGCAAGCTGTTTCCCATTATCGAACCTCACACGTCCGATTCAGGTTGCTTCGATAACGCCTTGGAAATGCTGTATCATTCCGGGCGAACGCTGCAGGAAATTGTCATGATGATGGTGCCGGAAGCATGGCAGAATCATCAGACAATGCCCGAATCAAAGCGCGCCTTTTACGAGTACTTTTCGGCACTGCAGGAACCGTGGGACGGCCCCGCGTCCATCTCCTTCACGGACGGACACTATATCGGCGCAACGCTCGACCGAAACGGCCTGCGACCCAGCCGCTACTACGTCACCAAAGATGATCGCGTGATCATGGCCAGTGAAGTAGGCGTGCTGGAAATTGATCCAGAGAATGTCCTGACCAAAGGACGCCTGCAGCCCGGACGCATGTTCCTGGTGGACTTCGAACAGGGACGTATTATCGACGATGAAGAACTGAAAGGCGAAGTGGCCTCCCGCCAGCCATGGCAGCAATGGGTCAGCGAACAGCGAATACGCCTGGAAGAACTGCCCCGCCGAACACCGCCGGAACGTCTGACCGGACAGGAACTGTTCAGCCGCATGCAGGCCTTCGGATACACCTCCGAAACCATGCAGTTCATGCTGCTGCCGCTGATTAAAGCCGACAAGGACCCGATTGGTTCCATGGGCAACGACGCCGCGCTGGCCTGCCTCAGCGATCAGCCCCGTATGCTGTATGATTATTTCCACCAGATTTTCGCACAGGTGACCAACCCACCGATCGACTCGATCCGTGAAGAAGTCATTATGTCCCTCGAATGCTACATCGGCCCCGAAGGCAACCTGCTCGCCCCGGCCGCCGAAAGCGTTCACCGACTTGCGATTCCCCATCCGATTCTGACAAACCATCAGATGGCAAATCTCAAGGGGATCAATCATGGCAACTGGAAATGTCGTGTCATCGACATCACCTATCCGGTGTCAGAAGGTACGGACGGACTGCGACCCGCCCTGGATCGGATCTGCGCAGAAGCCCGCCAGGCGATCCGCGATGGCTACAGCCTGATTGTCCTTTCGGATCGTAAAATCAGCGCAGAACGAGTTCCAATCAGCTCGCTGATGGCAACCGGAACGGTTCATCATCATCTTGTGCGACACGAAGAACGCACCCAGATCGGCCTGCTGGTGGAATCCGGCGAAGCCCGCGAAGTGCATCACTTCTGCCTGCTGATTGGTTATGGTGCGGACGCGGTAAATCCTTATCTGGCCCTGTACGCCCTGCGACAGTCTCGACTGGACGGAAAACTTTCTGACGACTGGGATGATGATCGGATCGTGGCGGCCTATCGCTCCGGGGTGGCTCACGGCATGCTCAAAGTCATGGCCAAAATGGGCATCTCAACCCTGCAAAGCTACAAGGGGGCGCAGATCTTTGAAGCGCTTGGCCTCGCGACGGAAGTCGTGGACCTGTGTTTTGCCGGAACACCCAGTCGCATCAAAGGCGTCGGCTTCGATCTGCTCGCCCGCGAATCCCTGATGCGGCACCATATCGGGTTTCCGGAAAACCCGGACAGTATCACGCCAGAGCTGCCAAACATGGGGCTTTATGCATGGCGACGCCATGGCGAAAAACATGCATGGAATCCCCATACCATCGGTCGTATTCAACAGGCTGCGCGACAGGGAGACAAGGCGGCCTACAAAGACTTCTCCAGCCTCGTCAATCGGGAAACAACACGCGCCTGTCATCTTCGCGGGTTGCTGAAGTTCCGCCCGGGGAAAGAGGTTCCGCTGGATGAAGTCGAATCGGCAGCAGAAATCGTCAAGCGGTTCTGCACAGGGGCCATGAGTTTCGGATCCATCTCCGCAGACTCCCACGAAGCACTTGCCATTGCCATGAACCGTATTGGCGGCAAAAGCAATACCGGCGAAGGGGGCGAGCGGTACGAGCGATTTGAACCGATGGAAAATGGCGATTCGCGTCGGTCGGCCATCAAGCAGGTGGCCTCCGGCCGATTTGGTGTCACGTCCTGGTACCTGACCAACGCGGATGAACTGCAGATCAAGATTTCTCAGGGCGCAAAACCCGGAGAAGGCGGAGAACTGCCAGGGCACAAAGTCGACAAAGTCATCGCCTCCACTCGGCTTTCCACGCCGGGGGTTGGCCTGATCAGTCCGCCGCCACACCACGACATCTACTCCATCGAAGACCTCGCGCAGCTGATCTTTGACCTCAAGAACGCCAACCGCCGCGCACGCGTTAGCGTCAAGCTGGTGTCCGAAGTGGGCGTCGGGACCATTGCGTCCGGTGTGGCCAAAGGGCATGCCGACAATATCCTGATCTCCGGTTTCGAAGGCGGCACAGGCGCTTCGCCGCTGACCAGCATCAAGCATGCCGGACTGCCGTGGGAACTGGGGCTTGCCGAAACCCATCAGACGCTGGTCATGAATGACCTCCGCAGTCGTGTACGACTGCAGACTGACGGGCAGTTAAAAACTGGCCGCGATGTGGTCATTGCCACGATGCTGGGTGCCGAAGAGTACGGGTTTGCGACCGCTCCGCTGATCACGCTGGGCTGTATCATGATGCGTAAGTGTCACCTGAATACATGTCCGGTTGGCATTGCGACTCAGGATCCGGTTCTTCGAAAGAAGTTCCAGGGGAAGCCCGAGCACGTTGTGAATTACCTGTTCATGGTCGCCGACGAGGTTCGGGAAATCATGGCCAGTCTGGGATTCCGTACGATCAACGAGATGGTTGGTCGCGTGGACATGCTGCAGCTGGATGATTCCGTTACGCACTGGAAGGCAAAGAGTCTGGATCTCAGTCCGATTCTGACCCTTGCACAGAAGCCGCATCCTGACGTTCAGACATGGTGCACGATTGATCAGAACCATGCTCTGGATGCTGTGCGCGACATGGAACTGCTGCAGAAGTGCGAACCCGCGTTGAAGGAACGGAAGCATGTTCGGATCGATACCACGATCCGTAACACGGACCGAGCCTTCGGCACGATTCTCAGCAACGAAGTGAGCCGGGCAGCCGGAGCAAATGGATTGCCGTCCGACACCATTCATATCCGGGCCAAAGGGTCGGCAGGACAGAGTGTTGGTGCCTGGCTGGCTCATGGTGTCACCATCGAAATTGAGGGGGACGCCAATGACTATGCAGGCAAGGGACTTTCCGGCGGCCGCCTGATTGTTTATCCGCCGAAGGAAGCAGGGTTCGTCGCCGAACAGAATATTCTGATTGGAAACGTGGCACTGTATGGAGCCACATCCGGGGAAGCGTATTTCCGTGGGATTGCGGCAGAACGATTCTGCGTGCGAAATTCCGGTGCGACAGCCGTGATCGAAGGCGTGGGCGACCATGGTCTGGAGTATATGACCGGCGGTCGGGCTGTCGTGCTTGGGCCAACGGGGCGCAACTTCGCCGCAGGGATGTCTGGCGGTGTGGCGTACGTCTTTGACCCGGCCGAACGATTCCTGGTGAACTGCAACCTTGAGATGGTCGAGCTGGAGAAGATTGTGGATCCGGCTGATGAAGAGGAACTGAAGACCCTGATTGAAAATCACCGTCGATACACCGGTTCTACGGTTGCCGCGGAGATTCTGAATCACTGGGAATTGGCCATCACGCAGTTCCACAAAGTGATGCCAGTGGATTACAAGCGGGCTTTAAAAGAGCTGACCGCAGAAAAGGCCGGGGCTGCGAAGTAATCCTGCTGCAGAGTTGACGGTCTCACTGCCTGCCGCCTGACTTCGTGTCAGTTGCGTGTGTGTGGGGGGGACATTCTCTGATGGGTGAGGTAATCCTGCCACATTTGTGAAATGCAAAAAACGAGCCCCGGATCTCAGTGATCCGGGGCTCGTTTCCGTTTTGCACGCAGTGAAAAATCTGCGGCTGTTCAGGGGTTGAGTGTAGCCATTACCACTTCCAGCCGGACTGCCCCTTCAGGTTCTGGATACAGTCGGCTGGCCATTCGCCACGATGCAGGCGAATGATGATTTCGGCACCCAATGCCCATGTGGCGTCGTGAGATTCGTTGTCCAGCCCAGCGACGTGTCCGCTGAGCAGCACATTAGGCATTGCATGCAGGGGGCTGTCAGCCGGCAGTGGTTCGACTTCGAAGACATCCAGCCCAGCCGCGCGAACCTTGCCTGACTGAAGTGCTCGAATCAGCGCCGGTTCGTCGATGAGCGGTCCGCGAGCCGTATTAATCACCACGACGCCGGCTTTCATCTTTGCGATGGAGGCATCGTTGATCATGTGTCGGGACGCAGCGGTGACGGGCAGATGCAGAGAAACAAAGTCGGAGTCAGTGATCAGCTGATCGAGGCTGACCATGGGAATGGAGTGTTGTTCGGCAAAGGCTGTGGGCGGAAAGGGATCATACGCAATGACCTTCATGCCCAGGCCCAGTCCACGAATTGCGGTGGCCTGACCGATGCGTCCCAGACCGACCAGTCCCAGAGTTCGTCCCCAGATGCGAGGATAGGGATTTCGGTTCCATTCGCAGCGCCGGACTTCCTGATCGAGGGCTGGAAAACCGCGGCCGATCGCCATCAGCATCGCAATGGTGTGCTCAGCGACGGAATGATGATTGCAGCCGGGCGTCGTGGCCACGACGACGCCTTTTTCATCGCAGGTTGGAAGATTGATGGCATCGAAGCCGACTCCGGCCCGCGCCAGAACCCGCACCTGAGGGCTGGCTGCAATCACGGCGGGAGGATACGGTTCTGAGCCGGCAATGATGGCATCGTAGCCCTGAATCGCCTTAGTCAGGACGTCGGGATTCCAAAGATCAAGGCTGCGATCGACAACATGACATTCGTGACCGGCATCTTTCAGGAGTTGAAAGTGGGGACCGGATTCTCCATTGAGTGCCGTACAAAGGACGCGTACCATAGACAATTTCCTGTTGACCTGACTTTTCCAGCGTGGATTGATCGTAGAGAGTGACGGCCGTCGGCACATGCCGAACCCCGTTCATTTGCGCAGGCAAAGAGCTGAGAGTACCAATGCGGAACCTAACAGTCCGACTGACCTCCGACAATCAGATTGAAGTTCAGGTCGGTACAGAATCCCGCACCGGGGAATGCTACTATCTGGATCTTCGATCGGAAATAGACCAGTCACAAGTCGGATCGGCAGAGTTGGCTGAAGGTGTCCGATCGCTGCTGCGTGGGTGGCTGAATGTGCTGACGGAAATGTCCGATGGCGATCAGGTATTTCTGCCTTTTGATTTTTCGGATGAGTACACACGCTGGCTGACGGTTCATCGCTCGGATCGTGAGGCGGCGATTGTCTTTGGCTGGGCGGATGTTGAAGGCTGGGCGATTTCTCCGACGAATCCGGGCGAGTATTCCGCGGCACTGCCCGGATTTCAGCCTGATGATCCGCTGTATGTGCAGACGTTCTATCTGCCGAGGCTGATTGGCGATCTGCGCTGTTCCCTGCTGAACATCTCCTGACGGCGGCAGCGTTCATGTTGGGTGACAGCGAAGGGGGCCGACTGGCGGTGGTGTCGCGGTTTCGAAGCAAATCGGGGAGCTTTGGCTGGCGTTTGCCTGAGATCGCAGAAGGCAGCTGGCCTCGCGAATCGGAGTCTCATCAGCGGGCATACCGCATATTTTTGGGGGTTTGGCGACCGTTCCGAGGGGGACCGTTTGTCGTGGAAAAGGCTGAAAAAGCCTGATTGAACCGACCTGATGACTATCGGTCACAGGATTCCCGATCTTTCCTGACGACTTTCGGATGGAAATTTCGCCGGTTTGATTAGACTTTACTGGGATCTCCGTGTGGCGGAGATATTTTCGCCGAAAGCAAATGCTATTGAAATACCGAGGCTGGATTTAAGCGGGGGCCATTCGTGATTTCGCTAATTTGTTAAAGGCCGTTGCTGGCTGGGTGTTGCTGGCTGTTGGCCTGAACCTTCCCATTGCGGGAATCCTGCTGTTATTCTCTGGCTGTTATTGTCTGATTGTTATGACCACCATGAAAACTCTGGATATCGTCCTGCATCCACATCCTGCACTGCGATGGAAATGTCGCGAAGTGACAAAAATCGATGCCGAATTGCGGGATATTGTGCGGCAGATGTTTGACCTGATGTATGCGGCTCGCGGAGTTGGTCTGGCGGCCAATCAGGTGGGATTGCCGTATCGTCTGTTTGTGATCAATGCGGAGGGTGATCCGGATCAGAAGGATCAGGAGATGGTCTTCCTGAATCCTCGGATTACGCGAAAAAAAGGCAGTGAAGACGACGAAGAGGGTTGTCTCAGTCTGCCTGAGATTCACGCCACTGTGACTCGTGCATCGCAGATTGTTGTCGACGCCTTTGACCTTTCGGGGCAGCAATTTGAGCTGGTGATGGAAGACTTTCCAGCGCGGGTCGTGCAGCACGAGTACGATCACATTGAGGGGGCGATGTTCACGGACCGGATTGCTCCGGCTGTCTTCAGTAAGCTGCAGCCGATGCTGACGGACCTGGAAGTTCAGTTTAAGGCGCGTCAGAAAGAGGGACTGATTGGTTCGGATGAGCAGTTGAAGGCGGAACTGATCGCGTTGGAAAAGCTTCGCACCTGAGATTGGCATTCCGGGCCAGTTTGGTGTGTGTTGGCGTTATGAAAACGGTTTCCGGGTCGGTGTTGAAATTCCGGGGATTGCGGCGAAGCGGTTTCGGGGCAGGTTGTCCCTCAACGACATTTCCATAGACTCAAAGATACAGATTCCTATGACTCAATCCCTTTTCGATCTGACTGGTGAAACGGCCGTTGTGCTTGGTGGTACGGGAGTACTGGGTGGCGGCATGGCTTCGGCGCTGGCGGCTGCGGGAGCCACCGTTGCAGTGGTGGGACGCAATGAAGAGCGGGGCCAGGAGCGGGTTCGCCAGATTGAAGCCGCTGGTGGTCGGGCGATATTTCAGTCCGCTGATGCATTGGACACAAAGTCTTTGAGTGACGCTCGGGACGCGATCATCGGCAAACTGGGTTCGGTGACGATTCTGATCGCGGCCGCAGGTGGAAATCGTCCGGACGCCACATTGCCTCCGGGCAGTGATTTCTGTCGGCTGTCGCGAGAGGCATGGAACGGAGTGTTCGACCTGAATCTGGTGGGTGGTTCGCTGCTGCCGGCCCAGGTCTTTGGAGAAACCATGCTGGCTCAGAAAAAAGGCAGCATCATTAATATTGCATCGATGGCGGGGATGATTCCCTTATCCCGTGTCGTCGCTTACTCGGCAGCCAAGGCCGCCGTGATCAACTTTACAAAGTTTCTGGCTCGGGAATGGGCGACAAAAGGCGTGCGAGTCAACGCCATCAGTCCTGGTTTTTTCCCGGCGGAGCAGAACAAAGCGCTGCTATTCCGCGATGACGGAAGTTATACCGAACGAGGGGCGCAGATTATCAGCCACACACCGATGGCTCGATTTGGTGAAGCTCAGGAACTGGCCGGAGCGGTTGTCTGGCTGGCATCGCATCGCGCATCCTCTTTCGTAACGGGCCAGAATATCGTCGTTGACGGCGGATTTTCCTCGACAACGATCTGAGACAACTACAGGCTCTGTCGGCACGACGCCAGAAATATTCATCACGGAGGATCGTTCGAACTGTTAAACGGTACGATCATGTCCACGATATCAGTCAGTAAAGTTCTTAAGTCGCTTCCAGTCGCCCATAACGCCGAAGAATCGCTTCGTGAAGCGGCGGCCTCAGGCAACGCGCAGGCCCTGCAGAAGGCCTGGATGGCGGGGCTCAGTCGCCCACTCAAGCGGATTCGGAAACGCCTGCGGGGCGCGCCAATGCTGGCCGCATGGTCTGTGGACAGTCTGGACCTGTCTGCCCGCGAGCGAGAGTTGGCAGCCGCTCTCAATGCACTGCAGGAACCTTCCGGGAAGAAAAAGAAAAAGCAGGAAGCTGGCAAAAACAGAAAATCGCTTTCGACCAGTGACGTGCTGGCGGACTGGGTTGCAAAAGTGCGAGGCGGGCCCGGGGCGTGGGAATCCCTGGTGATCGCGGAAATTCTGCTTCGTGAAGGTGCGGAGCTGAGTGCGGAAGTTTTCACGGCAAGCCTTGTCGCGCTGTCCCGGGGACTGCTTTCAAAATCGGGGGAAAGTCCCTTTCCGCTCAAAGACCGATCCCGCGACACCGACCTGCCGGACCCGGTGAGGATTCTGATTAGTGCGGGTGAAGCTCCGCTGGTTTGTGGACTTTTGCTAAGTCCTCTGGAGGGGGCCGATGATCTGCAGCAAATCGGGCGGCAGGCACTGCGGCGGATGCTGCACGAAAGTACTGATGCGGAGGGCTGTCTCCATGGATCACTGCATGGACGACTTCCTGCGGTGATGGCCCCCCTTGCCCGAAGCACCTTCTGGTCGGACGTGTTTCATCAACCGCTTTGGGAAGGTGAGGACCTGTCGCGAATCCAGAGTATGCATAGCAAAGCCTGTATGCTGGCCACGCCGCCTCAGGGAACACACGACGGCCGGGAAGTTCCCGAAGTTTCAGAGTTGCCACTGCAACCGGTTCTGGAACTAATGCTGAAATCACTGGACAGTGAGCACGCGTCGAAACTGAGCCGCTTGCTGCGGAAAACACAGAAGCCGCTGAAGGAGATTTCTGTACCAAAACCATTCCGGGCTCCGAAAGACAGCGAGCAGGACGAGACGCCAGAGGACGTGGCGTCTTCAGCCGAAGTGCAGAAGTCTGAAGGTGACAATTCAACGGATTTGTTGACATCGTGGCAATCGGACACGGTTTGTTCGGCCGTGCTGCGTTCATCGTTGCAGCCGGATGCAGATGTGATTGTCCTCGACTGGCATGCGGGGCAGGTGCAGTTGCAGATTTTTACCGGAGGAGTCCTTGTGTTTTCCGGCCCGTGGCACTGGTCTGTGCAGCTGAACGACAAAGCGGTGACGGGGCCGACAGCGTGGAAGTGCAGCTGCTGGTTTGACGATGCAGAGTGCGTATTTATCGAGCTGGAGGCGGAGAATGCTGATTCGCTGAAGTGTATTCGGCAAATCATGCTGGCCACCCGCGAGCGGTTTGCGATCCTGACAGACAGCGTCTCGACGTCGGTAGCGGAAACGCGAGTCCAGCTCACAACGGCCTTGCCCTTAGTGCAGGGTACCACGGTCATGGGGGATTCGATAACGCGGGAGCAGGTGTTGACCTGCGGGATGGCCCGCATTCGTGCATTACCGGCGTGGCTGGAAGA
>CAIQIE010000078.1 GCA_903871805.1 uncultured Planctomycetaceae bacterium
GACCAGCCTGTCTCCTGAACAGGCTGCTGCAAAAGGAATCGCTCATCCGAATGGCCGAACGCTCGACCAGGTCATCGGAGATGCCGTTGGGCAATCCACCATTTTTAACACGCTGGAAATCAGCTGCAATGGTTTTACCGCGCCCAGGGAACCGATCGAGTTTGATAATATCTCGTGGTACGGACCGGGAAAAATGGCCCCGTCAATCCGCGAACCACAGAAACTGTACGATCGGTTGTTCCTTCGGGAAAGCTACCGCAGGCATGTCGCAGATGTCACTGACCTCGTCCTGGCTGACGCTCGTACGCTCTCCACAAAGCTGGGCGTTGATGACAGGCAGACGCTTGGCGAATTTCTGGACATGATTCGCGGCATTGAAGTCCGCATACAAAAGATGGATCGGCTGCTGGCTGATGTGGATGTCAGAGTTCCAAAGAACGAAGTGTTGCCGCGAGGAGAATACATTCGCCTGCAAATGGATCTGATGCTGGTGGCCTTCCAGATGGGAATTACCAACGTCTGCACATTTATGCTGGGACCGGAAAGATGGGATGCCACTCTCATGTACGAAGGTGTCTTTGATCAGCCGGTGCAGCACCACAACATGACCCACAACCAAAAAGGCGATGGATACAAAGACCTGCAGAAAATTGACATCTTCCACATGCAGCAGTACGCCTGGCTGATTCGCAGAATGAAGGAGCTGAAGGAACCAGACGGCAGTTGCCTGCTTGACAATTCTCTGATTGCCTACGGTGCGGGACTTGGTGATGGAGCAACGCATCAGTACTTCGATTTGCCGATGATTCTGGCTGGCCGGGCACAAGGGCAGATTAAGCAGGGACGCTTTGTCAAAATGCCGGGAGGTACCCTGAACTCCAATCTGTGGCTGACGGTTGCACAATTGATGGGGCTGGAAATCGAGAGTTTTGCAGACAGCACCGGTGTCATTTCGGACCTGTGGACGTAGCCCTTACCTTGACTGGCTGGTCATTCCGTGGATCACGTAAAGTGATACCTGACTCACTGCAGAACTTATCAACCAAGGCGGCAGATCGTGAAAAAAAGTGTCGACAGCAGAATACTCAGAATGTTGCTCTGGGGCGTTGTCCTCACGAACTGCGCTCAGGCAGATGATTTTGACAAGCTGCTGAGGCCATTGTTCGAGAACCACTGTATTAGTTGTCACGGTGATGATACGGCCAGTGCTGGTTTAAATCTTCAGCCTCAGGTACTGCAGCAGCAACTGGTACAGAACTCTGCACTGTTGCTGAAAATTTTGGACGCAGTGGATACCGCAGCGATGCCTCCGGATGGTGAAGCTCCACTGGATGCGGAGCTGCGGCAGAGTGCTGTTGTCGCCCTGAAGAATTTGCTGCGACAGGCCTCAAAAAAATACTCCCCGGCAAAGCCCCCACTGCAGAGACTGAACAGGTTCCAGTACAACAATAGCGTCCGCGATCTGTTTCAGCTTGATCGCGACGTCTTTGCGTTACCGGAAAAACTAATGACACGGTACGACGGTTATCCGCAGACGCTGGGTGAAATAATGCCCGCCAGGCTCGCTGACACGGTCCAGGTCGTCTCGCACTCACTAACGCCGCTGCCCGGCCTCGAAGGAGTCAAGCCCTTTCCGAAAGACCTGCGTGCTGAGCATGGATTTGATAATCAGGCAGATCAACTGACGCTCTCGCCATTGCTGCTTGATTCTTTTCTTCGCCTGAGCGTATCGATCGTCGAAAGCCCCGATTTTCGGGCTGATACAGTTGGCATCTGGAATACATTCTTTGCAGAACCCGAACTGAACACTGATCGTCGAGGGGCAATACGTCAGCGGTTATTACCGTTTCTCAGGATCGCCTTTCGAGGCCCGGTGGATGAAGACACACTGAACCGGTACACAGAGTATGCGGTCAGAAAGATGGAGGCTGGGCTGTCGTTCACGGACGGAATGAAGTCCGTGTCGGCGGCGGTGCTTTCATCGCCCCTGTTCCTTTATCGTTCCACAGCCGGAACAACAAATTCCGATTCCTTTGAACTGGCAAGCCGCCTGTCCTTCTTTCTCTGGGGAACCTGCCCCGATGAAGCCTTGCTGCAGGCTGCCGAACAGGGAGAGCTGCGACAGCCGGAACTGCTGGACAAGACCGTCAAACGCATGCTGGCAGATTCCAGAATTCAGCGGTTTCTGGATTCCTTCCCCGCGCAATGGATGCAGCTGGAGAACACTCTGGCCGCAACGCCCGATCCACAGATCAGTCCGTACTTCAGCCTCATACCTGAGACGCCGGCCAGTCTGCAAATGGTGCTTGAGCCTCTGCTGCTGTTCGACATGGTTTTTCTGGAAGATCGTCCACTCGTGGAACTGATCGCCCCCGCCGTAATCTATCGCAGCGACTTTCTTCAGGCGTGGTACGAAAACAGCCTGCAGCCACAAACTGTGAATGTGGAAGCCATCGTTGCAGAAAACCAGAAAAAAGAACTGGACCGAACGAAGCTGCGTACCGAACTGGTCACGCTGCAAACGCAACTGGCGGCACTGGTCGATCCCGTCCGATCACAACTGCGCAGGGACAGGCAGCAGCCGGGCACCGAAACGGCAGAGCAGAAAAATCTGCAACCATTTGCCACATGGCAATTCAACGGAGACCTGAAGGATGATGTTCGAGGCCTGGACCTGCAGGCTGATGGGGAAATTCGCTTTGTCGACGGAATGGTGATACTGAATAAATCCTGGCTGCGCAGCGCAAATCTTCCGATGGATCTCAGTGCAAAGACCCTGGAAATCCGCTTTCAGCTCGCCAATCCTGATCAGGATGGTGGCGGGCTGATGGGCATCCAGGGGCCGGGAAATTTCTTTGACACGATTGTGATGGGCGAAAGAAAAAGACGGCACTGGATTTCCGGAAGCGACAACTTTCATCGAACTCAGGATTTTGCAGAGTCTTTCGAGGAAACTGCCGTGAATGTGCCCCTGCACCTCGCGATGGTCTATGCAGACGATGGCACGACCACGCTCTATCGCAACGGTCTGCCCTACGGAAAGTCCTATGCACAGGGAAAGGCCACCTTTCCAAAAGATCAGTCATTCGTGCTGTTCGGATTACGACATGTGCCGCCACAAGACGGCCGTTTTCTTTCTGTCAGTATCGATCAGGCCAGATTGTATGATCGGGCGTTGACCTCGGAAGAAGTGGCATCCGCCGCCGGTTCGCTGAATGAATACGTTTCGGATGAGTCGTTGGTGGCCGCATTAACCGGTGAGCAAAAACAGCAGCGTGAGCGTCTGTTGAGTTGGATTCAGGCGGCGGAGTCGGGACTGAAACTGATTCCACCAGATGTTGATCCGAATCAGGCTGTCAGGGCCGCTCGGACGACATTCGTGGAGGCTTTGCGAAATCAATTGCTCTCGCGCGAGTTTCGCAGAGTGGAAAGTCAGGATCCGCGGTTTGGTGGTATTATTACGAATGCTGCGGTGCTCAGCATGACGTCCGGACCAAAGCGAACGCATCCTGTCGCACGCGGCGTCTGGGTCATTGAAGTGATCTTCAATGATCCCCCGGAACCACCGCCTAACGATGTACCACCATTGAATGAAGAATCGCAGGATACGAATCAGACGATTCGCGAACAATTTGCTGCACACCGAGCCCACCCTTCCTGCGCTGGTTGCCACACGAAACTGGATCCGCTCGGATTTGCTCTTGAAAATTTTGATATCACCGGACGCTGGAGAGACAAGTACGAGAACGGGCGTGTGGTAGATTCCAGCGGAAGTTTACTGCGAAAACATGAGTTTGACGGAGTGGTCAGGTTCAGGGAGTCTCTGGTCACAGAAAAAGAACGATTCGCTCGCGCGTTCGTAGAACACCTGACTCGTTTCGCACTGGGTCGGGAACTGCAGCCCGAAGATACGCTGGCTGTAGACAACATCCTGACCGCCACGGAAACGCACGGCTATCCGATTCGAGCGATTATTCGGGAACTGGTTTCCAGCGAACTGTTTCTCCGTTAACACACAAAGTTGTCAGGAACCGTTTTTAATCCCATGGCTCTTTTCAGCGGCCAGGATCATTCATCGGTCGCCGTCGACTGCCATGCTTCTGGTAGACACTGGCGGACTGCTGACGCGCCAGAACTGTGCTGCGGGCGGCGAAGATCCGCGCCTGCGCCGACCGAAATGCCGTTTCGTGATGGACGATCGGCAGCGGATAGTCGCGGCCAATCCGACAGCCAAACAAATCCTGCTGCAATCGACTCATGCGATGCGGTTCCGCAATCCACTCATCCGGCACGCCGTCCAGCTCCGGGACCCAGCGACGGATAAATTCGCCCTGCGGGTCCTGGTCAGCAGCCTGCCGAGCGGGGGAATAAATTCGAATGGCATTGATACCGGTTACCCCGGACTGCATCTGACACTGGCAATAGTGAATCCCCGGCTCGTAGTCCAGAAACAGGCGTGCCAGAAAGAGCGAAGGCTGCCGCCAGTGCAGCCACAAATGATAGGCTGCAAAGGACATCAGCATGGCACGCATGCGAAAATTCAACCAGCCACCGGCCTGTAGAAATCGCATGCAGGCGTCTACCATCGGATACCCGGTACGGCTTTCGCACCATGCATGAAACAAATCCGGGCGGAATTCATTCTCCCGCAGTCCGTCGAAGGCCGGATTCACGTTGCGGAACTCGATGGCAGGTTCGTCTTCCAGTTTCTGTATGAAGTGACAGCGCCACGCCAGACGTGACTCAAAGCTGGCGAGCGACTGAAACCATGCCGCATCGAGTGATTCGCCCTGTTGCTGACGAGTCCGCAGGCGCCACAGCGTTTCTCGCCCCGCCTGGACAGCTTCACGCACTGAAAGGCAGCCAAAAGCCAGGTACGGGCTGATGCGGCTGCAGGATTCGGCCGCAGTCAATGGGCTCGACATTTCACTCCGATAGTGCAGGCCACGCGTCTCCAGAAATGACTGAAGCCATGCCAGTCCCTGTGTTCGGCCACCAGTTTGCTGCGACGGATGACTCAGCGGAGCCAGCCCCGCCTGTTGCACTGTCAGGGGGGCCAGAGAAGCGATGTCCGGCGACTGCGGAACACGCGCTGGCTCCGGAATCAAAGTTGCCCGCATCCGCTGCTTCCAGATCCCTGACCATGCGTCACGATCAGAAAGTCTTCGAACGACACCATTGCAGGCATGCTCCGTCAACCGCACACCAGCACCTCTGGCCCATGCACGAACCCGACGATCTCGCTGATAACTCAGCCAGTTGCCCGTTTCCTCGTGGCTGTGGATCTCGATAATTCCGTACTCGCGATGCAGTGCCTCAAAGACGTCTGGCAATCGCCCATGTCGCAGTGTCAATCGAGCGCCCAGTTGCCGGAGCCGATCATCCAGCTCGGCCAGGCACCGATTCAGGAATTCGAAATGGGCTGTGGAAAAATCCTCGGCCTGCAACTGCTCTGGCTCATACACGTACAGATACAGACACGGGAGGCCACTGGCGACCGCCGCTGCGAGTGGTCCGTGATCTGTGGTCCGCAGATCACGACAAAACCAGACGATCTGAACTGCCATCTTCGGATCACCCAAACTGAATACAAAGGGGACATTCTTATTCGCCAACGTCTGCCCGCAAACTGGCGAAGAACTGATTCAGGTCCGTGTACTTCAGTTCCCTTTGTCTGCGAGCCCATATCAGCAAAGGGAGTGCCCCACGGCACGACCGTGGCAAAGCGATTTCAGCTCCGCATCGCTTTCTACGCTGTTTAAGTGACGTGTCCACCGAGTGGACCTCACATTCCAACCGTTTCACAGCATACCCTCAAGAGCACCGTGAATGGGCGGCTCCAGGCTCGACAATTCTCAGTCCTGATTTTGCACAACAAATTTTGTAAGCATGAGTTTTTCGTCCGCAGAACAATTGACTGTCAAATAACCGGAGAATCTGACCGAAATTGCAACACCTTGAAGTGACCCTGCCTGATGTGACCGCTTCCATTGCAGTGCCGATGGTGGCGACGAACGCATGTCCTCGAGAGCTGTTCCATCCAACGACTCAGGTCTATATCGTTGTGTGGCCACAACGGCAATTGGAAATGGTTTGCCACCAGGCAAAACGTGAATAGCGGCACTGGCACTCTTTCGTGAGCCTCCCGCCCCGGCTTAATAAAACCACCAGAGTTGATCTCCTTTTAAACGACGGCTCAGACCAATGCCCATGTTCAGGACGGTGGAAAAAGAACTACTCGGGAGACTCAGGCCGCTCGTGTCATGAAGACAGGAAAATGTGAGCACACGCGGCGAAAAGTAGAATGTCCCAGGAGCACGGATTGCCCCAAATACCTGCCCAAAGGGAGATTACCCCACCAAAAGCAGTCTGAATTGCGAAGAAAGATTCCAGACTGGTAGGAAAACCAGGCAGCAAGCGACCTTGTGAACGGCAGGAAATGCCGGTCCATAGAGGACGCACCGGTGAATCAGGTTAACTCAGGGAGAACCGGCACGAACCAAAAAGACAGAATTGCTTATCCAGACGGCATGACCCGTCCGATCAAACTGCTGTAACATTCTGTTGCGCTACCGGACACGTTCTCTGACTATTTGGTGAACTGGCAGGTGGCAGGCGGACTGTGCATACATGGACTTCCGGTGTTGGCGTTCTCCGGAAGCAGTCAGCGTCCAAGCGTTTGAGACAGTGAACCACCGGGACGGTTTCCCAGCAGAACGAGGGCGGTCCGAAACGGAAGGTACCTCACGGAGGAGAACTTTCATGCGAAAGTACGGTAAGTGGTTACTCGTGCTGGGAGTGATGGCGGCCAGTCCGGCTGCCGCCAGCGCAGACGGATTTCTGGGCGGATTCAAACCGCAGCTGCCTTTCTCCAGTTCAGCGGAGAAGGCTCGTAATCAGGAGCTGGCGAATGAAGTCGCTGGTGCTCTGAAAAGTGCTCAGGTGAAGGGCACGGGAATCGAAATTGAAGTGCGCGAAGGCGCTGCAATTCTCGAAGGCCGTGTCAGCGATCCGAGTCAGTTGTCGCTGGCTCAGCGTGCCGCAGGAACGGTGCCGGGCATTGAGCGAGTTGAAAACAATCTGAAGTACATCCCGCCGGCTGGTGGGCAGGTTCAGCCCGCTGCTGCCGACACGGCAGAAATGAAGGCTGCTCCTGTGACTCAGGCAGCCAACCTTCAGGCTGCGGTCAAAAAACCTGTGATTCAGCAGGTCAGTGGAACCAACCCGGCTCCCGCAAAGGCAGAAAACAATTCTGCTGTCGCACAGAAAATTGCGCAGACAGTGGCCGACGCTGGTCTTGTCGGCTATGACATCGAAGTGCGGTACAGTGGTGGCACGGCAACTCTGCTCGGTCAGGTAGGGTCTGCTGCTGAGCGACAGGCTGCCAGCAAAGCCGCTGCCTCCGTGGGTGGTGTGCAGAAGGTCAATAACCGCCTGAGCGTTGCCAATCCAGTGGCTCAGACAGGGATGCCTTCCGGTGGTCCTGGCCATATGATGATGCAGGGAGGCCCCATGATGCAGGGCCAGCCCATGATGCACCCAGGAATGCAGGGGCAGATGATGGCCCCTCCGATGCAGGTGGCAATGCCACAGCAGGGCATGATGATGGGACCGGGTATGCCACCCACCGGAACAGGTTATGCTCCAACAAGCTTTAACCACCCCAATCTTCCGAATCATGCATGGCCTTCGTATGCTCAGTACCCGAACTCTGCTGCTGTGAGCTATCCGACACAGTACAGTGCGAGTGCATGGCCATACATTGGGCCGTTCTATCCGTATCCTCAGGTTCCCATGGGCTGGCGAGAAGTGTCGCTCGAGTGGGATGACGGTAACTGGCAGCTCAACTTCAACAAGGAAAAAGACAAGTGGTACTGGGTATTTAATCCCAAGAACTGGTAGATTCTGACCGGTTCCTGCTGTCTCAATCGGACTGCTGACGCGAACCCTGAGGGATTTTTCTCTCAGGGTTTTTTTTTTGCCTGCGTCCGAACGCCCGCAGCAACTCACTGTCTGTCGGTTTGCTCTTTGGGGATCGCTTTTTTCCCGGGTCTCTCGTGGAACAAAATGGGTTCTGATGTTAGCCTGCCTGCATTATGTTTCAGCTTTTTCTCAATCCATGGATGTTGACGGGGCTGCTTGGAATTGGCCTGCCCCTCATTGCACACCTTCTCAGCCGACGACGTTTCGATGTGGTCGAATGGGGGGCTATGCAATTTTTGAATCCCTCCCGCAAAACCCGCAGGCGGTTGCGGCTTGAAGAGCTGCTTTTGCTTCTTTTAAGAACCGGCCTGATAACGACCATCGTGCTTTCCGTCACACGGCCATGGATTCCCGGGGGGTGGCTCTCCGGGTTTCGCTCGTCCGGTTCCCGCACCGTTGTGCTGGTTATTGATGGATCCAACTCCATGTCGCGTGCCGATGGCGTGAATTCTCTTCATCAGAATGCAATTCGCCGAGCGACAGAGTTTCTTCAGACCCTGAATGGCGATGACAGTGTGGCCGTGGTCGATGCCCGCGATCAGCCGAGTGCGATTATTTCGGCTCCGCTGAAAGATCTAAAGGTTGTTTCGGATGAACTCCAGAAGATTTCACCGCCTGCTGGCTCCTTTGCAGTGCTTCCGGCACTCGAAAAAGCTCTGGGCATTCTTGGACGCTCCAGTGCTGCCGCTCGCGAAATCGTAGTTTTTACCGATGGGCAGGGAAACAACTGGCAGACTCAGCAGGAATCCGAATGGATCCGTTTCGATGATCTGCTGAAGTTTCCGGCGGTTCGCCCCGGGGTCTGGGTGGTTGATGTCGGGGCGGCAGCCGGTGCAGTTCGGCGGAATGTTGCCGTCGGTAAAATTCAACTGTCGCGGGAAATTACAGTTCCCGGCTTCCCTCTCCGAATTCAGGCCTCCGTCAGCAATTCGTCCGATGCAGAAGTCGTGGTTCCGGTTCGCTTACTGCTTGACGAGCAGCCACTTGCTGGTCAACAGCGCAAAATCAGTATTCCTCCGCGTTCTGAAACGCAACTCGAGTTTGAATATACACTGCGAACAGAAGGCAACCATGTGCTCAGCGTAGAAGCCGAGACCAGCGACGACGCCTGGACAGTCGATGATCTTGGCCATGCATCGGTCCATGTCGCAAAATCCCTGCCCATCCTGCTCATCAATGGCACTGCCACCTCCGCCCCTGCTGATCGGGACACATTTTTCGCTGAACTCGCTTTTTCCTCATCACAGCAAGGTGTGCCATGGGTCGCAACACGCGTCCTGGACGCCGCTGAAGTGCAGCCCGAGGATTTGATTTCTGTCGCTGCGGTCATTTGCTGCAACGTTTCCCGCCTTTCACCTTCCGTCTCTGCTGCTCTTGAACAGTTTGCTGCCGATGGAAATGGTGTGCTGATCGCCTCCGGGCCGGGGACCACTACCGAATCGTTCAGATCCTGCTTTGTTCAGTCCGGTCTGATCCCGTCGCTCGAAGCAGTCAGAATTCGAGAAGCCGGGCCAGCTGCTACTGATACTGTTCGCGTTGCTCCACTTTCCATTCAGCCCGGCTGGCTCGAGCGTTTCCGATCCGATCCGGCCCGCAGTTTTCTCAAAGCATCCTTTCAGCAATGGACGCTGTTCAAAATCACTCCGCCAGACACTGGCACTGGAAATCCGCTGCAAAAAAAATCGGACGAATCGTCCAGTGGAATGCAGTCGCCGGACTCTGCTCCAAAAGCTGGTCCAAATCCGTCTGCCGGCTCGCCAGGCACACAAACGCCCATGGTTCTGGCACAGCTGGCGTCAGGGGACCCGTTGATTCTGGAAGTGCGGCATGGGAAGGGGCTGATTCTGTTGTTGACCACAACTCTGGATCGCCAGTGGAGTGATTTGCCAACGCGTTCAGACTTTGTTCCCTTTCTTCACGAAGCCGTATTTCATATTGCCTCGGCTCGCAGTCACCGAAATCTCAACTCCGGAGAGTCTCTCGTGATGCAGATTTCAGACGTCACGTCAAAGGACTTCGCGGCACCAGACTCAGCCACAAAGCCAGCAGGTGCTTCGGATAATCCTGCTGGCAAACCGGCTCAGGAGTTCTCGTCGGATGACTTTCAGTTTCGCTTTGTGTTTCCCGATGGACGCGAACGGCTGGTGACACCCGCCGAGGACGGTGCGGAACGGACTGGAATACTGGCCGGGGCTTCCCTTCCCGGAATTTACAGAGGCTCGCTGCTGCACAAACAGCAGGTCGTGGCGGAGGACGTCTTTGTTGTCAACTACGATCACTCAGAAGACCGTTATGCGTCCCGCACGCAGGATGACGTTTCGCGTCTCGCGACCAATGATCGTGTGCGATTCGCAAAGTCGCTGGATGAACTGACGCAGCGAATGTACGGCGACGAATCAGTCACTGAACTCTGGGCCGTGCTGCTGACACTTTTTCTGATTTTCCTGGTAGCCGAACTGGCTCTGACTCGCAGAGTCATTCTGCGGGGTTACGGCGGTGAGGCGTTGTCACAAACCTGACAATTCCGGCAATTGGCCCGAAGGTCCGCAGCCATTGATCAGCGGCAGCACGGGGACGGCCGCGGCGGCCATCCCGGTGTGTATCGTCAACGAGTTAATGACGCAGACGAGTTTGGCCTGCAATAAATCGTTCCGCCTGCTGCTACGTACATCGGCAGCTCCGTACATCGGCAGCTCCGTACATCAGCAGGCAGGTACTCTGATTAGCCGGTCATCTAATGCGCGTGGGCTGCGCCGGATTCGTCTTCGGATGCTTCTTCATCCTCGGGCAAGCCTGCTGCAAACCAGGGATAAATCGCCGGTACAACAAGTGAGGTCAGCAGAGTTGAAGTGATCAGTCCCCCGATCACAACGGTTGCCAGCGGC
>CAIQIE010000079.1 GCA_903871805.1 uncultured Planctomycetaceae bacterium
CGCCGAATCAACCGCGAATCCGTCTGGGCCCTGATCCAGCGGTATGCTCAACGCGTCGGTTGCGGTGACGTCAGCCCGCACACGCTACGACACAGCTTTGCGACCCACCTGCTGGCTGGCGGTGCGGATATTCGAGCACTTCAGGAAATGCTGGGACACTCCAGCATCCGCACCACTCAGGTCTATACGCACGTCGAACACAGCCGCCTGAAGGCTGTGCACCGCCAATGCCATCCACGCGGCTGAAAAATGCGGCAAAGGTCTTAGTCAGAATCGTCCGCCGAGTCAAAATCTTCGGTCGATGGCGTCTCTCCCGCGTCAGATCCCCCCTGCAACTCTGACCAGCGTCGCCATGCATAACTCCATTCCATCCACATCCGCATGACAGACCACAGCAGACGCATGCGTTCCAGCTGATCCGCTGGCAATCGCGTTTGCATGGCCTGCGCTTCCCGCGCGGCCATGTCCAGCCCCCAACGTCGCGCCAACAAACGGCACAAGGTGTCAGCATTCAGACGCAGTTCCGGATCATCTTCTTCAAAGTCTTCAAATGCCGCGGCTTCCGCTTCGTCGGGGATCAGTCCACGACGATACGCATCCACGAAACACCCAAACAGTCGTTCACGCCAGGGATCAACTTCCAGCGGACGAGTAGCTGCTTGTGCCTCTGCAATGACGGTTTCGATTTCCCCAATGATTTGCCGCGCCGCTCTTAACAACGCAACGTTTTCCTGCTCCGGATCCTGAAACGACATAGTCCTGGATTCTTCCACAAAATGAAATTGTTTCCGTGCTCGATGGGACAGCCACACATTGCACGCAACGCGCGGCAATCGTCCCGAACCACTCGCAGATTACTTTGACGTTGCCGGCATATAGCGGATCGGGTCCCGATAGCCTGCCTCGTAAAATCCCTTCAGACGCAACTGACAGGAATCACATTCGCCGCACGACGCCCCGTCAGGACCGGGATCATAGCAGCTGTGAGTCAATCCATAGTCGACGCCAAGGCTGATTCCCCGCTGAATAATTTCTGCCTTGGTCCACTGAATTAATGGCGCGTGAATCCGAATGGCACCGCCTTCCACACCGACTTTGGTGGCCAGATTTGCCATCGATTCGAACGCACGGATAAACTCTGGCCGACAGTCCGGATAACCGCTGTAGTCCACAGCATTGACACCCACAAACAAGTCGTGGGCGCCGATAGACTCTGCCAGTCCCAGCGCTACGGACAGGAAAATCGTGTTTCGGGCCGGGACGTAGGTTACGGGAATGCCAGCCGACATCTGCTCTTCGTTTCGATTGTGCGGCACAGGAATGTCATTGGTCAGCGCGGACCCCCGAAAGATGGTGGTGTCAATATGGAAAACAACTCGGCTTGACACCTTTTGTGCGAGGCAAACCCTGTCAGCCGCTTCCAGTTCAAAGCGATGTCGCTGCCCGTAATCGAAGGAAATTGCATGCAGTTCAAACCCCTCCGCCGCAGCAATCGCCAACGCCGTCGCCGAATCCAAACCGCCACTCACCAAAACCACAGCCCTGCGAACCGACATGTGCCCTCTCCGCTACTTCGATAAAAACTGCCTGCACAGCATCCCACCAAAGCCTGCCGCCCGCAATTCTGTTGAAGAAAATTTCCGGTGCGCAGCGTAGTTTTCCCGGAAACTTAAAAAACGGCGTCAGTGCGTTAGATTCTGGCAGGCTCTGTCCCGTGAGAAACTGGGGTGTTTTTTCCCGACAAACTCGGCAAAAATCCGCCATTCCCGACGAGCAGAAATCGAAATGCATCCCCGGGCAGCCTTTCTACCAGCGTGCGATCTGCTGCCAACTCGCATAAAGCCTAAAACGGGCCCCTGCCACACCAAATTTCAGGCGTGCCCGATCTGCATCCACTCGCGTAACCGTCCGTCATGGATGGCCGAGGCAATCAGTAGCCCGTCGAGGCCGGCTTCACGAGCATCCTGTATACAGCCCGAGGAATAAACACCGCCGCCAGTGATCAGGCCCACACCGGGATTGCTTTTCCGCAGCGATCGACACAGCTCGATAGTGGGGATTCCCCTTCCAGTACCGACAGCGGCAATGTCCAGCACAATCACATCTCTCAATCCAGCAGCAGACAGTTGCCCCACCAGTGCTTCCGGAACTGCTTCAAAATATCCGGCATCCGCTACCTTCAACTCACCAGACTTCAAATCCACACTAAAAACCAGGTCCTCTGCAATCCCGCCAGCGATGAGTTCATCAATCTGCCCGAACGTCTCCGAAGCGACGACGATCCTGCAGTTGAGTCGCTGCCGCAGCAGATCAATATCGGCCATCCCGACCACTCCTGCATCCAGCATCACATCCACACCGCTGTCACAGATCTCCCGCAACACGTCCAAATTGGGGCGCTGCTCCAGAATTCCATCCAGATCAGCCACATAGATCCTGCGACACCCAGTGGCCTGCTGAATGGCGTGCACCACGTTCAACGGTTGGACACTGTCCGTCAGGCAACTTTTTACCGGACGATACTCCCCGCGATTTCCCGCAACCGCCTGCACAACCACCCCGTGCCGAATGTCCACTACTGGTATGATCTGCATTCCCGCGCCTTAGACCCTGCTCGCAAATGCGGCATCAGACATCAACCACGTGATGCAACATGACGCAGGTAGTCGCCGTATTCATTTGAATAGCGTCCAGCAAGCGACATTAGTTGCTGCTTATCGATAAAGCCCATCCGCCATGCAATCTCTTCCGGACAGGAAATCTTTAGCCCCATCCGTTTTTCAATAGCTGACACAAAATTTCCAGCATCCAGCAGCGAATCGTGAGTGCCTGTGTCCAGCCACGCGAACCCTCGCGACAGAAATTCCACATGCAGATTACCACGGTGCATGTACTCTCGGTTCACATCCGTAATCTCCAGTTCACCCCGAGGGGACGGCTTGAGATTGCGACTGATCTCCACAACCGAATTGTCGTAAAAGTACAGGCCCGGTACCGCAAGGTCCGACTTAGGCTCCTTCGGCTTTTCTTCCAGTGAGATGGCTTTTCCACCCGGACCAATCTCCACCACACCATAGCTGCGGGAATCACGAACCTGGTAGCCAAAAATTGTGGCGCCACTGGAACGAGAGGCTGCCGCGGCAAGTATGGACTGAAATCCCCGGCCGTAAAAGATGTTGTCGCCCAGTACCAGAGACACGTTGTCCTGACCAATAAAGTCGGCCCCCAGAACAAAGGCCTGCGCCAGTCCTTCAGGACGCTCCTGAACAATGTACTCAAATCGCATCCCCCAGGCGGCGCCATCACCCAGCAGTGTTCGGAAGCCCGGCAGGTCTCTGGGCGAAGAAATCACCAGCACCTCCCGAATACCAGCCAGCATCAGTGTCGACAGCGGATAATAAATCATCGGCTTGTCATAAACAGGTGCCATCTGTTTGCTGATGCCTTGGGTGATCGGAAACAGGCGTGATCCGGTGCCTCCGGCAAGAATAATCCCCTTCTTAAAACCCGACATGCAACACCTTCACTCTTGAAATGTGATTCCCCGTAACATCCTCCGCTGATGAAAAACGTTCTCGATCCATCTTTATGCCTGAACA
>CAIQIE010000080.1 GCA_903871805.1 uncultured Planctomycetaceae bacterium
CCCGTGCTGTAACCTGATCGTCCATGAGAGGTGTTCCTTCCTGTTTTGTTCGTGTGAGAACCAACATTCTCAGGCAGGACACCTCTTTTTACATAGACCACTTTCTTCCATTTCTGCAGCGCATTCCGCAGATCGCACCCCCACTCAGCAATGCTGCTTGACGTCAGGTTCAGATTATCTATCTTCTGCTCAGCGACATTTCCAGTGAGTACACCAGCGTACGCGTTTCCAAAAGTCGAAAACGCAACTGCGACACACAAGCATACGCTTGCAAACCGAAATCCGCACGCGTGTGCAGCATTTGGTTTCGCCGACACCGTCAAACGGCCTCTCTCATCAACTTCCGCATTCAACAACGTCATTGGACTGACCCCACCCTGCAGGCGATGACTTTTTATTCACTTTGTCGGTGATCAACGAAGACACACGTGTTTCACCGACAATAACCCAACGGGTCGTAACGGACGCTCAGTGGCCCTCCCTGCGCAGACACACGAAGCCCCGTTGAGGAGAAGCGAAATTTTTCGAAGAGCTGCGCAAAAAAATTAAAGAAAACGGATTTGCAGGCCGTGGAGCCTCCCGAAAAGGTCGGCAACCGGCACGGCAGACCATTGCCATGACGCACTGCATCCCGGGAGGACAACGCCACTCACCGGTGGTCACGGCACATCTACGCGGGGAAATTGCTGCTGAAATCACGCATCAGCGCTGCTGGCACGGCAAAAACACGTGGCGCGGCTCCTGCGAGGCCGCAAACCAGGTCTTGCGGCTCGGGTGGAACCTCGCCCTCCCGCCGAAATGCGCGCAGCGTTCCCCAGCACACCGGCGAGCGGAGGGTGTGAGCCGTCCGAGACGGCTGTGTTTGTTGATGTTCACTTCAAAGTTTTCGTCTGGGTGGGCTGACACCGCACCGCTCACCGTTTTGACAGACGCCTCGCTGCCATCAGGCAAAAAACGCCCCTGAACGCCCATACTGCCCTCGTTTCGCCGTCCCATGGCCATCCCGGCGAACATGACGCGGTTCTACGGCAAGGTGGTGCTGAGTTCTGCTTTCCGTGCCGCGACCTGTTGTAGCTGCTCTCTCAGTGAATCATCACCGGGATTCACCCCAAGCCTGCGTTGCAGCGTCTCTTCCACTCGCTCGAACCAAATAATGGCCTGTTTCGAATCGCCAGTGTGAATGCACATTTGTGCACACGAGGCTTGCAGATCAGTCAAATGCCGGACCTGCGTGACACCGGCCGACTGGCCCGGCAGCTTCTCGACCACTTCCACCGCGGCTTCGTAATCTTCCAACGATTGGCCATACTCGAGTCGCCTGGCCCGCATGTCTCCACGCATTGCCAGTGCGACAGCCAGGCCGTCTTTCAACGCAACCGCTTCACGAAATCGATCCGTCGCCTGTTCGAACAACCTGATCGCATCGCCCAGCGTCGCAATCGCCGCTTCGGCATTTCCCCGCTGGTGCTGAATACCAGCGAGAATCGTGTGCGAGCGGGCGGACACGATGACGAAGTCGACCACGTCCGGAAACGACTCGGCCAGCCGATGGCCGGATTCCATCGCCCGGCGTGCAAACCCCTCGGCGATATCAAAACGCATCGCCTTCGCGGCCATCGCGGCCAGATTTATCTCAACCTCTAACAAACTGTTCGTGTAATCCGGCACCTCGGGATGCTGCGATGCAAGTTGTTTCCAGATTGAAGCGGCATATTCGCAGTCAGCTATCCCCTGGTCGACTTCGCCAGCCAAAAACTTCGCCACACCCACTGAATTGCAACTCGAGGCTAATCTCTCACGGTGCCCTGAAGCGGACGGGTATGTCCGCACTAACTCCTCATACACAGCTTTCGCTTTGGCAAACTCAACAAGTGCCTCTTCGTGCCGCCCAGTACCGTACAACCCCAATCCAAGGTTCAGGTGTTGCATACCACGGAGGCGTTCAATGACTATGGGATCTGCCTGATTATTCCCCATTAAAGCAATCCGAGCCTGCCCCGCTCGAATGTCGACAATGGATGCCTCGATTTGCCCAAGCGATCGAAGAATAAACGCCCTGCCGTTGAGTGTCGCCAGTATCAACTGCTGAGTCTGATCGTCATTTTTTTTCGATCTCTTCAAGCTCACGAAGGTAAGCCATCGCCTCGTCAACCGAAGACAGCGCCTCCTGCGACCTTCCGTTGTGCAGTAACACTTTTGAACGGTCGGAGTAGATCTCTGAAACGACTTGCAACCATTCCTTTCGTAGTTCCCCGACGAACGACAATTCTTTTGCAAGATCAATTGCCTTACTGAACGAACTCAGCGCATCTGTTGGGCTGCCTTTCTCGAACTGTCGTCGCCCCAGTTCGCCCAGACTCCGCAAACGGTAAACGGACTGCTGGGGCGAACGATGAATCTGATCACCCACCCCCTGATAAAGCCCTTCGGCAATACAAAGCATCTCGATGGCTCGATCCGGTTCACCAATCTCACCGTAAATCTGACCCATCCGGAAGTTGCACTCGGCAAGGGTCACCTGTCGACCACGATCCGAACCCAGACTTTCGGCTAACAATTCCCAGCGGCCAGCCAAAGATCGCAAACGATTGTGTTCCACCTCAATCCGAGTCCTGTCGGCTTGCTGGATCCGCTGAATCGTGCCCAGAACTTCGCCACGGAGAGCTTCAATGAACGCTTCTTCCAGTCGCTCGGCACGCTGCTCCTGTGAATCGGATGCCATGCTGCTGGCCGCGGCATCCCCGCTAGTTTTCAGGCCGGCTTTCCCCGGAAGAACACTCCAGAAAAACACACACACCAGTAACCCGGCAGCGAGCAGAATTGCGGCCGCTGTGGCTGGCTTGCGCCCCCATCGCCACCGCCTCGGGAATCGCTGAAACAGGCTCAAGGCTGGCGGACTTACAACTTCCCCAGCCAGAAACCTCTGCAAATCTGCCTGTAAACCTGCGACGTCCTGGTAACGATCAAAAGGGGCACTTTCAATCGCCTTCATCACGATCCAATCGATCTGCTTCGGCAACTCGTCCGCAATCGGAAGAAAACAATCTGCCCCCGTCTCGTCCGCAGACACGAGGCCGCTGCCGCGTTTGATCGCTCGACTGGGTGGTTCGGGTTGCGTCTGGGCCACCCGTTTTGCGTAGTCCAGAAGACCGGGCTGATCAGACCGCGATTTTCCATACGGCGGCCAACCCACCAGCAACTCGTAAAGCAGTGCTCCAAGGCTGTAGACGTCCGAACCTGGAGTTGCAGGCTGTCCGTTGATTAATTCGGGGGCCATGTATTCCGGCGTTCCCGTCAAACCCGACGGTGTGATTCGTTTGTCGCCCCGAACCACAGCCTCTCCGACCATTTTTGCGATCCCGAAGTCGATCACTTTGGCGACCGGCATTCGGTTGTACTCTGCCACCAGAACGTTCGATGGCTTGATGTCTCGGTGCAGAATACCCAGTCGGTGAACGTGATCGACCGCGCGACAGATCTGGATGAAAAGTTCCAGTCGATCCCGCAGGCCGAGTTGTAAGGCGGAAGCATAGTTCACCAGCCCGGCGTTTCCGCAATACTCCATCACAAAGTACGGACGCCCGTCGGCCGTAGTTCCGGCATCAAAAATCGACGCGATATTGGGATGCTGTACCTTCGCCAGGATATTTCTTTCGGCCTGAAAGCGGGCCAGGATCTTCTGGGAATCCAAACCAGGTCGCAGGAGTTTTATCGCGACGTCACGCTCGACCGGATACGCCTGCCGGGCCAGCCAAACTGACCCCATCCCGCCTTCTCCGAGACACATGGCAATCCGAAATTGTGAACCAATCTGCCGTTGCACATCCGACTTATCCGGGACCAAAGCCTCGCGAGCCGAGATGTCAGAAAATGCAGATCGTTCCAAAAATGTCGAAAGCTGCGGTTCCTTCCTGAGCATCGCCTCCACTTCGGCCTGTATCTCAGGACGCCCGGCACAGGATGCCTCCAGAAAAAGCTTCCTCTGCTCCGGCGTTGAACACTCCAACGCTCCCAGAAAGATATCTTGAAGGTCCATTTCGAATTTCATCGCAGGCGTGTGTCAATCCTCGTCCATGAAATAAAGAATCCGCGCCCTCGCATACGTCCACTGCCGTCGAACCCAATGAGGCGAACACTGCAACATTTCCCCAACCTGCTCATTCGTCAGGTCGGCGAAGTATTTCAATGACAGAATTTCTGCATGAATTGGTGATTCCACAGCCAGTCGATCGACAGCGGAGTTCAATGCGACAATGTCCACCTCATCAGGTTGAACGACGCTCGAATCCTCTCGCAGCGGCACCCGGATCACACATCCTCCCTGACGCAGGCTCTTCTTCTGCCTTGCCCGGTCCACCAGAACTCGCCGCATTGCCTGGGCCAGCATCAGGTAATAGTCACGCTCACTGAAGGTGCTGCCAACATCATCTCCGAGGGTTCTTCGGATTTTGATCCACGCTTCGTGAACCAATCCTGTGGCACCCAAAGTTAAGCCCGCTTTGTCACGACACACGTACCGCCGCGCCAATTTGCGCAAATCCTCATACACAAGCAGAAGTTGCTCGTCAAAGGAAAGGCAATCAGTCGTGGCTTGTTCTCGCGGTGCACTCATTCCCAGAAAATACTCACGCAACGCCCGAGAAGCAAGTTGAAAGGGCAACTGGCGGCCGATTGGCCGCCATTCCTCGTTGGTACTCGTGGCAGCCCCATCAGGTGGTATGAATTTTTGAGGATTCGTGCTCATGGTCACTCGCTTTTCCCAAAAAACCTTTCCGACATGCTGCAGGGGGCTGATCGAAAACATCGCCAGCTCGTTCGAAATGTGGCTATTTGGAGTACGGCGGAAACGGTGCCATCCATTCGTCGAGTGACGCCGTAAGTATTTCAGCAATCTGGTCTTGTGTCAGTGCTATGCACGCAAATTTCTGCGATCTACGCGAAGGGAAACTGGGGGCCCCCACCTGTCGTTTGACAGTTTGTACGAGTCCTGGTGCCTTTTTTTGGAGAGTTTTGAACTCTCAACAAGACAGGGCGTTAGCCTGAATTGCGCACAACGTCCCAATGAAAAAGCCTTCACGTGCGTATAAGTGGTTGTATCATCATCACTTAACACGCACGGAAGGCAGATCGATGTCTCGGACACAGTGTACGGAG
>CAIQIE010000081.1 GCA_903871805.1 uncultured Planctomycetaceae bacterium
GATCGTGCGCATTCGCAGTCCATATTGGCAGTACTCCGAAAGATGCTGCCGCAGGAAAGTCAACAGCCGATTGAAGGAAGCCGAGAACGCATCCTGCTTTATGATCCACTTACGACAACAGCTAACTGGGAGGGCATCGATATCCCAGCAGATGCACCAATCCCGGAATTGGAGGACTGACAGGTTTCCGGCAGCTTTTTTGCACCCACCCCCTGATACCGATCCACTCAAAATGTTCATACACAGACTTACCGCGTTCCACGTTCGCATCGCACTGAAGAAACCAGTACGGCACGCTTCCCATACGAGGTCAGAGAACGAAACACTGATCGTTCGCTGCGTGATGAATGACGGCAGTGTCGGCTGGGGCGAAGGATTGCCGCGAACCTATGTGACCGGTGAATCAATCGATTCGGCATGGCGACACCTGCTGGCAACAGACTTCACACCAATTCGAGAACAGCGTTTTGATTCTGCTACCGCGGTTGCTCAGGCTTTCGATGCGATGCAACTGAAGGACGTACCGCACGAAGAAGACATCAGCCCCAGAGAGTGTTTTGGGAACTCGGTACGATGCGCCCTCGAACTTGCGATGCTGGATGCAGCCTGCCGTATTGACGGAATTTCGATCGGCGACCTGATTCACAGGCTTCCTGAATCAGGGGGAATCGCGACCAACAGGGATCAGGTCTTTTACAGCGGAGCGGTCACTTCGCTCTCCCCGCACAAACAATGGATTGCCTCGATAAAAATGCGGTTGTTCGCTTTTCGGCAGGTCAAGGTCAAAGTCGGAACACAGGGCATCGCTGATCAGCATTGCCTCTCCAGGGTCCGTGGTGTTGTCGGGCCGAAAGTCGACCTGAGACTTGATGCCAATGAAGCATGGCAGTGCGATGATGTCTGTTCGCAAATTGCACCCCTGCTGGCCTTTCACCCGACCTGCCTCGAACAACCCGTCGCTCACAGCAACATCGCGGGATTGGCTCAGGTCCGCAGGAATCTCCCAGTCCCAATCATGCTGGATGAATCTCTCTGCTCTGCAGAAGACGCAGTTCGAGCAATTCAGGGCGACTGGTGCGATGCATTCAACATCAGGTTGTCAAAGTGCGGTGGACTTGTGCGATCACTGCGAATCGCCCAAATGGCTCAGGCAGCCGGATTACAGTTCCAACTCGGATGTCAGGTTGGCGAAACAGGTATCCTCTCTGCTGCCGGTCGCCATTTTGCATGCAATGTCGCAGACATTCGTTATCTGGAAGGCAGTTTTGATCGCTTCCTGGTAAAAGACAGGCTAACTGAACAGGATCTGACATTCCGCTACGGTGGACGCGGGATGCGGATTCGCGGCCTCGGTCTTGGTGTCGACGTCAATGAATGTCGCGTTCGAGAACTAGCTTGCCGATCCCTTGAACTAATCAGGCCCTGAAGTCGTTCGAGCAGACAAAAGCATTTGCATAGCTGCGGACCTGCGACTTCCGATCTGGCCGACGTTACGGATACAAAAGCCTGTTCGACCGTCGCAAACAACGATGTTCACCAGCAACTTTGCGAACACGATCCTCTGCCACACGACCGCTCGTTATGCACGACCATGAACTCTGTCAGACCCACTTAAAAAACATTAGCGACTCTACGGCGCGACCGTCGATTCAGAATACTCCAGCTGTACCGTGGTTTCCGAAACCACCGGCCAGCGTGCATCCTGCAGCGCAGTTGCCGACACTCTCAGACCCCACGGTCCGGCCAATCGAGAATCCGCGACTGAGATCACGCGAAGCACCCCATGATCGATTCCCGCATGCAACACGACAGGCTCTGCGTACAGCAAACCGCGGATCTCTTCGGGCACATCCAGTTCCACCGTCACCTCCTGAGGAAGCTTCATCGAACGTGAGACCCTGAAAGGAATTTCACACACGGCACCGAGCGCGGCCATATGCTCCGTTCGATCGACGGCAAGCTTCAGCAGAGCGCCTTCCATAATCATGGTGATCCTCGCATCCGCAGGCATGGTCAGATGACGGAGGTTTCCCTTTGCATCCGGCACAACGGCAACACCATGGACGATTATCCTTCGAGTGATGTCCGTCGCCAGCCACTCTGGAAGAAAACACGGAAACAACGCTTTCGTTTCTCCTGCAGGAACAACGATCGTCTGACCTCGACTGCCCTGTCGATTGCGATCCTGCTGGGCGGTCATCACCAGTGCGACCTCTCCGGCGAAACCATTCTTCCGCACAATTTTCAACTCTGCCGGATATGTGCATCCGCGATGAACATCACGCTGCCGCTCACGATCAATCACCAGAACCTCAATCGGCGCATTCATGGTCATCGCCAGTAAACATGTCTCCAGTTGCCGATCCCTCATCGCCTTCAGGCATAGCGGCCCGGTGCATCGAGAACTTGCGAAACGCGTTACCTCGGCCTCTGCTATCAGGGAGCTTCCAAGTACCCGAATCAGACTTGCTGTGACTGCAGCATCCCCAGCACACCGGAGAACTCCCTTGAACTCTGTTTGCCCGGAAGGAATTTTCCAGTCACCTTCGACAATAACCCCCTCGGGCAAACCCAACGCCTTCAGGGAAATCTCACCGTCAAACCCGCCATATCGCGTCGCAGTTACCGCCAGTTCAACCTGGCCCCCGGACAGGATGCTTACCTGTTGCGGCATCTGCAGCGAAAAATCCGCCTCACGACGTCTCACCTGAAGTCGATAATTATCATCCCCTCGCCCGGAATGTGTCGCCATGCTGCGGATGACGCATGTAAACACACCACCTTCTGCAACCTTCAAATCAATCAGACTATCCGTTGTGCCCGAACTATCGTCGTTCTCGCCTGCAACCTTCCCATCCGGCCCAAGTACCTGCAGCGACGGATCCAGAAAACCTCCAGGTGAAACAGACTGCAGTTCAAGGGTCAGGTGATCACCTTTCGCAGCCTCAAACAACACATGCTGCTGATCCACCCCCTCAGAAAACGTTCCCGTGATCGCCCCGGGAATAGCAAGCTTCTCCGATGGCTGATCGCGTTCGACCGATCGCTCAGAAGCGTTACTAAGCGGAATCGCGACCGGCACAGCACCGAACCGTGTCTGCAATTCCACCAGAGACGTCTGCCGTGTTTCATCCATCGGGAAATTCACTGTCTGTGTCAGGATTTCCGGTCCTTCAGCATCCGCATGCAGCCCGTCAACAACAAACCGAACCTCCGCAGTCGTGCCCCTCTGGCCAGCCGCCGGAACCGTACACAAAACCCGCGGACGCGCTGCAAACGCAAGCCGATAGACGTAAGCTCTGTCACCGCGAAAATCCACATCATTCAGACAGACCCGATACGTCTGCCCGGCCTTGGCGAAAAACGTCAGACCACCATCCATTCCGGTTGTGTCTGCAAAGTCCGCAATCTGGCGTCCGGTAGTATCCTGAACCCGAAGTATTCCCCGAAAATCCGATCCAAATCGGCGAGCCATCAAAGTAACGGAAATGGGCCCATCCCGCTCCGCCGTCAACTCATACTGGTCGACCTCAGTCAGCCGACTCAATCGCCCCGAAACTGCCACAGGCAGTTCAGAAATTCTCTGCGGGAAATCCCTGGATCGAGTTTCCAGAATCTCCCGCTCACTACTCAATAACACAGATGCTGTTCGCGATGGGCCATTCGCGCTGGCAATCTGCCAGCAAACCATTCCCGGCTCGGCGCCCGATGCGACGGTGAATCGCGCTGGAACTTCGCGAGGTATCGGAGGTGCTGATGTCAGTGCACGCGGGCCGATCCAGTAAGGAGGCGGTGGCAGAAAAAAATCACTGGCCGGACCAACCACCTCCAGTGTCACTCGCTCGTCATGAACAAACCACTGCAGGTCGTCTGTGGGGTCCAGAACTCCCATCCGGACTTCCGTTGTTTCACCGATCCGTACAACCGGCGGAAAGACATAGCCAGCCCCCGGTGCCAGCTGTCCAGACACGGTATCATTGCAGAGCCAGAAAAACAGAATAGCCGCCATGGCCAAACTTCCGGCTCGTCCGGGCTTCCACCCGGCCCGATATATCTCGGTCGGGAATACCACAGCTACCTCACACAAAAAGCCCAATGATTATCGCCAGTTACGCCCATAATCACATGCATCCGTCATTCTGCCAGAACCATAATTTCCACTCGACGAAAATCAATGGGATGACTTTCTGACTGCAGCGAAATCGTCCCACCGTGAAGCATCAACTGCTCCCCACGGATCAGCTTGACGGCATTCTCATCACGCTTGTCCAGCTGAGGCTTGTTGTATTCCAGCACCACCTCTCCATCAAGAAGATGCTTGATGATCTCATTGTTGTGCACTTCAATCTCCGCCGTTACCCACTGCTCACCATGGTACGTTTTCGACGTCGAGTTGATGCAGTGCTGAAGCTTCAGGTCACCGTTCATGACCACGTTGGTCCCGGGCGTACACAAATTTGATGTCATTCGGGGATTCGTACCGTTCCCTCCCAACAGCTGCACCTCAATGGAAACCGGGAAATCCTGATCCTTTGTCATCGTCGCCGGTTCCTGACCATGCACCATCACTCCACTATTACGAATCGCCCAACCCGGCCCCTCGGAACACTGCTGCCCCACAAATCGATACTCCACCCGAAATCGATAGTTGCTGAAACTGTCCCTGAAGAACAGATGACCAAACCGCTCTCCGAATTTGCCATAACCGGGCCCGTCGTAGCGAACCTTCAACAGCCCGTCTTCCACACGAAACGTGTTCTCAAAGTTCTCACCCAACTCACAGTAGCGAATCTTAGGCGTCCATCCGGTCAGGTCTTTGCCGTTAAACAGAGGTATCCATTCATTCTTTGGATACTTCCCATCAGCAAAGCCTTTCTCGTCAGCAATCACACCCGGCCCCGAAAGCAATGCTGTCGCAGCAAGGAAGGCGATCGCCACAGTGCGTCGTGTGCATTTCATCAGAGACCCCAGGCAACGGAAAACGTATTCAGACCAACCCAATCGCGGGTACCAGAACCACTGAAGGAGCCTCGATCCAGCCTCTGCCTGGTTGACACCAGAATGCAGCCCGCACTCGAACCCGCCCCCTCCACACACGCCACACTAACAGGGAAAATGCCTCGAAGCAAGCCGTTTCCTCCGGCACTCACCGCGCTCCTGTCAATTCGTCTTTCCTGACCACCGCCTTCGCCTCGCCAGGCTATAGCCAATCGAACCCGCGAGCTGGAGTCCGCACCACACGTTCGCAGCATGGACTTCGGCTGACCACACACACAAACTGGCTCACAACATGCGTTGAACGATCAGAATAGTGGAATCAAAAGGTGCCATCCGCCCCAACGGTGACCGCACTGCAGCGGTTGGACTTCTCTGGTGCGTCCCGCCCTCAGGCACCATTGCAGGCATCCGATGAATCCCACCGAAACCCTCCCTGAACGAGCGAAAACAGGCCGCACGTGTTAATGACACGACAGCGGCATTGAACGTCGCTGCCGGCTTCTCTTGTTCACATCTGTGCGTCGACTTGCTTAAGTGATTTGCCTTCAATGGTTTTCCACGCAGTGAGTCCATTTGCACTCCCACCATGAATTACAACGGCTGCCGCTGATGGACTGGTGAACTCCGAATCCCTGGCGAAGTGAAGAAGGCCATCCTTCTCTATCAAAGTGCCATCCGCGATCAGCTGTTTTCGCTGAGCAAGGATCGACGGAGACTTCTCCGTGGAAGGCCGTTCTTCCAGGATCGCTGTCGATCCCTGAAAGACCACAAAACCATTGGCCGTCCGCTGACCTCTTGCCTCGGCATCCTTGTTACGACAGTACAGCACACCGCCGGGCTGGGAATTCTCCGCGCGCTGGGCGATCGGCGTAATGATGTCCGATCCAGGAACAGGAAGAAGTTGCCGGATGCGTGCGAAAAACACTTCCATATCTTCACGATCCGATTCCGGGAGTCTCGACCCTCCAGCCTGATTCTGCTCGAGCGTGAACCTGTTGATGGCCGCGGCTTCGCTGAGAAGACGGTTTTCCAGATACCTCACATGAGCTTTCGTCAGGTTCTCGTCTTTACTGACGAACACAATCGCCGAAACCCAAAATTCCTTCGTCTTGTGTTGCCTCAGACGATCACGAATCACCTCTGCCTCACCAATGTAGGCCCGAGGCGCATTGGTGATGGGATCGTTGCCGATAAGAATATAAACTCCAGCTTTGTCAAGTTCCTCACGGGCCAGAAGTTCGTCCAGTTCCGTTCGAGGTGCCGCAATTGCCTTGCCCGTCCAGTTCGAGATTTCTGCGGTGCGGAGGCACTTCGCATCTCCGCGAGGAAGGAACAGTTTGATCGTTGCGGAAATCATTGGAGGAAAGCCAATCCTGACAGACATCTAACCAGCAAAAAACAAACAATCCCCCATCAGTCTCCCGGTCAAAACCGGCATTGTCAACTTGACACGACACGCCCGCCAACAGCAACACATTGCCGCTGTAGTCAACATTCAAACGCGCGAACGCGACCCCTTAGTTCCACCCACCACATGCATGCAGGACATTCCGAAAAAGGTGGTGTGCAGCCAGTGTGTGCCTGAACAGCCTGTCGCTGGACTGGCGCCAGGCTGCTCTCCACACTCGCCCCAAAAAACTGAGCCGTGACTGCGTGCTCACAACCACTTTTCGGCTTCGCCTGCCGGTAAATAGTGTCGCCTAACTCGCATAACAGCCGACCAGACACCAATGAACGCCCCCCATGGTCACTCAACAGGCCAATCGAGTTCGGATCATGCCAGAAAGGACACGGCCGTGGAGAGAACTTCTTCCGGGGCGTCTTCGAATACGTAATGGCCGGCCGCGGGAAGTCTCTGTACAGCAGCCCGAGGAAAGCGCTGCCGAAACCCTTCCAGAAACTCGTGCGGCGTAAAACACCAGTCCTGCATCCCCCAAATCAGTTGCATGGGATGCGTCTGAAATTTTTTCAGAGACTGCTCGACCTCGCATAAGGTCCCGTAACTACGATGGCCTGAATTCAGCGGAATGTCCTGCACAAACTCATGTACCGCGATACGATTCGCCCACGAATCATAGGGCGCCAGAAACCCCGCCCGCGCAGCAGGTGTCAGCGGTTTCTCTACCGCCATACTCAGCGCCGCTCGAACAAATAAGTTCAACGCACGATCCCCGAACTGCCCCAGCACAGGAATCCGACAAAGCGCAATGCGAAACGGAATTGCCTTGCTTCGAAATGCCCCGGTATTCATCAGCACAAAACGCTGGAATCTCTCCTCCAGTCGTCCCGCGGCACCCATCCCGATGGCACCTCCCCAGTCATGCCCAAACAGGCTAACATCCCGCAGATCCAGTGCCCGAATCAGCGACGTCAGACGGAAGATATGTCGATCGAGTGTATAAAGGTCTCTGGCCTGAGGTTTCTGTGAGAATCCGCATCCCAGGTGATCCACAGCGATGACACGATACCGGTCACGCAGGGACAGGATCAACTTTCGCCACGCAAAGCTCCACGTCGGATTTCCGTGGACCATCAGCAGCACAGGGCCGGAACCTTCATCCACATAATGCTGAATTCCGTCGTCCGTTTGAAGCCAGCAGGAACGAAACGGATACTCGTTCTCGAACCCGGATCTTCGTTCCGAGCATTCAAGGAGTTCCCGCGAAACCTGGTCGCGGTTCAGCAGTGAAACAGATTTGTCTGAATTGCCGGATAACACCGAATGGATTTTCTTTGAAACAACGTGAAAGAAGCGGCCGCACCAAAACAAAAACGGTACCAGGCAGCATCGCTGCATGGTACCGAATTCTCTGAGCACCGCTATCAAACCGCGACAAGGACCTGCTATGGTTCTCTTCGCGGAGCAAACTTGATTCGACTGATGTAACGAACCGGGATTCCGTTGGGGCCCAGCCTGCCCGAACAGGAACCGATGGCATTAATGATGTAACGGTAGTGAAGATTGTAATCAGGATCGATCTCCACCTCCTGCTTTTCCTGCTGTTCCTTACCAATCGCCTGCAAGGCAGTTATGGCTCTGAACACCTCGGAATTCAGACGCGAAAAAGCCTGATCTCCTCCGCCAAGATTGGTCCCGTTGAAAAACAGGGCCTGCAACTGCCCTGCCCCATCCGATTCCATGCGAACCTTGAACGGCGGCAACTCGGCTTCAGTCACGGACGACGCACTGGGGGCGCCAAGGGGCATGCTGATGTCAAAATCCCCTTCTGGTTCGATCACCTTCAGGGTACACATAAAGAAAATCAACAGCTGAAACACGACGTCGATCATCGGCGTCATGTCCACCGCAATCTTTCCCGGAATGACTCGATTTCGAAGTTTCATAAAGGAGACTCTGTCGTTGCAATCCGGACCACAGACCACACCCAGCACTTATAGAAAGGAGCTGCCCAGTCAGGGCACGGACTTCTGCGTCGCCTTGAGTGCGAACCGCTGAAATTCAATACCTTTTTCCTGACACATCTGTATCAGCTCCTGAATCATTCCGGACTGGATGTCTGCGTCCGCCCGCACTTCCACCGTCACATCTTCAAGCTTCGTTCCAATCGCAGTGTAGAACTGGGATTCCTGACGCAATCGCGGCCGAACCTGCTCCAACGTCAGCTTTTCGTCGCCAAAAAAAAGGAACGGCGTCTCACTCAGCATTCGCCCTTTTACATCACGCTCAAAGCCGAAGTTCATCACAAAGGCATCTTTTCGCTGCACAGCTGGCGGTTTTGCCAGCTGATCTCTGGGCAACGAAACTCTTTCATCTGCTTCGTTCTGGTCAAAATTATTGATGACCATGAAAAATGTAATCAGCTGAAAAACAATATCGATCATGGGCGTCATGTCGATTTCCGGAATCGCCGCATTGGTGGGCTTGATCTTCATCGAAACAAGTTCCAGGCGAAGGCTGAAAGACGTAAATCACATTGTAAGAAAGGGTGTCACAGCACCGGCAGATGCCGGTTTCTGATCAGGCAGTCTTCTGCTTTCCAACAGCGGCAAAACGCCCCATCAGACCTTCGCTGACCATGCCGATTTCCAGGACCAGTCTCTGAATCCGATTCTTCAGGATACTGTGAAACACCATGGCGGGAATCGCCAGCATCAGCCCAATCAATGTTGTCACAAGTGCTGTGGAAATACCGTCTGCCAACTCGGAAGGCTTCGGCGACACGGCACTCATGGCAATCTTGTCGAAGCTGGAGATCATCCCCTGAACTGTTCCCATAAGCCCCATCATCGGAGCCACTGTTCCAATCAGAGCCACGTAACTCAGACGATGCTCAAGACCCATGTTTTCGTCTTCGCCGGCTTCCTGCATGCCCTCGACAGCCTCTGCATAGCCACGACTCAGACGCCCCATGCCTGCCGCCAGTACGCGTGCAACAAAAGAATCGTCACCCCGGGCAAATTCGTAGGCCCCCTGAAAGTCTTTCGCGTTGAGTTTCTGTTCAAACTCTTCGACGAACTGCGCGGGCAGCAAAACATCACGCCGCACCTGCAGCAGGTTCATCATAATGAGCGCCACAAGGATGAATGACACCAGCAAAAATGCGGGCCCCCAGAACCAACCACAGGCATTTGCCACGTAGGCCAGAAAGCTGCGGGATTGCACGGCCGGCGCTTCTGCGGCAGTTGCATCACCAGCCGCGGCGGGGGCTTCAGGAGCGGCGACTGCAGGAGCCGGCGTTTCATCCTGGGCCTGCACTGTCCGGTGCAGAGTTGATGCAGGCCAGAGAGCCGCAAATCCCGCCAAAACAACAAACAATACAATACGGCGACCCGGCAGTAACTGACCGAAATGGGAAACTCGCGTCATCTCTGGAAATCTCCGATGGAACCTGGAGGGCTTATCACCGTTTGAAAAATGTCAGGAAACCAAATGCACAATTTAGTAAGTTCTGCGAAGCCTGCCACCCTGCAGGCCACTCGCTTTTCCCCGAAAACATCGAACCTGACACGCTCCGCTCTTTCAGAGCCTGGCAAAATCACAAAAACCTGCCGATGACTTTCCGGGAGGGATTGTTACTCCCGACCGTTATAAATCCCAGCCAATTCACCGTCTTTCGTGCCTTCGCTGCAACGCAGCATGACGGTATTGACCCACAAAATGCCAGACTTTTCCCGGAAAAACGTTATTTCTCCGTCTGTTTGGCCCACGAACTGTTCGGGTACTTCGAATTCAGTTGTGCCCTGGCGTCGTCTGCTCGGTTCTGGTGCCCAGCCGGCCCCCACAGTGACGCAAGGTAAAACAGAGCCTCGGCATGCGATGATGGCTCAGACGAATACAGCACATCAACATGAAGATAGGCCATCAGAGCGTCTTTTGGGAGCCCCTTCTCGCGCAAACAATCCCCTTTCAAGACCCAGGCCCGCGCCAATGTCTTCGTCTCTGACTCAGACGCCTTGCCAATCACCTCATTCAAACTGGCTATCGATTCATCCAACTTCCCATCTGCCTTCTGGCACATCGCTTTCCCCAGCGCGGCGTCATAGAAAGCAGCAGACGCTGCGGCGTCGCCGGTACTCTCCTGAATCACACCATCAAAAGCCGTCACGGCCCCCGCGGTATCACGTCCTGACAGCAGCAAAAGCCCCAGTTGCACACCCGCCTGAAGCCTGTATCCCTTCACATCGCATTTCTGCACGTCCGCCAAAAGCGACCGTGCCTCGGCAGCTTTTACAGGGTCCAGAGACAGCAACTCCGCCTCCAGCAGCATCGCTTCCAGATACCGAAAATTGGTCTTGTTCTCCGTCCTGAACTCGCTGATCGCTTTGGCAGCTGCTGCCGCTTCCGCCGGATTGGCGAGCGCCATACGAACCTGAGTCCTGGCAATCAGGAACTTCAGATCAGACACCAGCCTTCGATCTTCTCCCCCATACTCCGCCTGAATCAGCCTGTATTTCTCAAGCGCCACATCCAGTGCCCCACTTCGCTCGCTGGACTGCGCCTGCGACAATGCCGGGGGTTCCATGTCGAATCGAACAATCAGCACATCCGGAACCGGAATCTCCTGTGTTTGTCCGTTCTGAAGACGGATCGTCAGCAATGAAGGTGTCATCGCGGTCAACTCACCACGAAACACCACTCGGTCGCTGCGACGAGTTACCTGGTCTGTACCAGAAACCGTCGCTGACAATCCCAGCAGAAAAATCAGCACCAGCATGGATTTGCGGTTCATAGTCATTGATCGTTTCAGGAAGGATTCCAGAAGGCATCACGAAAGGGGCATTAGCCGAAGACTTCACCAACGTCGCAGGCACTCTGTTCGAATTCCGCATCATTCCGGCGGTGTTTCCGAAGACCGTTTTTTCCCTGCAGCAGGATCGCCAGAAGCCGGTCCAGGTGACGGCGACTGGCTGGCTCCCGGAGCAGCAGGTGGCCTCGACCGAGGAGCCGCTCCCGATGCCGATGGACGAACACCAACACCCGGAGACTTCGGCACTGCCGGCTTTCCAACATCCGCCGGGGTTATTCCCTCCACTGGCTTCGACCGTGGTTTTGTCGGAGCTATCTCAGCAGATTCTCCGATCGTTCGATCTGCCGCCCCCGCCGAGGATCGGACACCGGCAGCAGGTCGCGCGGCGGGACGTGCCGAAGTTCCCGCCTTCCCGGATCGCCCACCGGGAATCGCGATCCCCTCCAGCACGGAGAAATTGGCCAACTCAGGAGCCGCCACATCCAGTCCCTGCGGAAATGAAAAACCAGACGCCTCAGGGACATCCAGCGAAATCTTCGGAGCACCCGTACTTCCGGGTATACGCACTCGCTGCTTCGGCTTGCGCATCATGAAGAACAAACCACCAGCAACCGCCAGACTCACGGCAACCGTGATCACAGTCAACAACAAACTTGAACCTCCGGAGGAAGCCTCACCAGGAGCCTGAGCTGCCACGCCACCCGCCGATGCCTTACCCGCTTCTGGTTCTGATGTCACCTGAGCAACTTCCGGCTGCCTCTCCGCCGTTGCCGGGGATACTTTTGTCAACGGATTCGGAGACTCTCCCAGATCAGCCTGAATGTCCTGGTACAGTCGATCAAATCTGGCAAACGTGACGTCATCAATATCACGAAACGCCTGCACCACACTATTGATTTCAGCGAGTGCGGATTTCAGCTGCGTCGTCCCGGCAGCCTTATCCGTGGTCACACGAGCGATCCTGCGACGCGACAGACTCAATTCGTATCTGGCATCAAAAAACCGGGGCCGAAACTCGCTCTTCGGATCCTTCATGACAATTTGCTGAAGCCGCTTTGACAACGTCCCCCACCCCCAGACCGCCGTTGGCTTGCCAGAGGCATCCTTCAATCCCTGAATGGCCTGATTCAGCCGATCAGGCTCAGACTTCTCACCCCAGTCTCCGAGGATCAGAGCCGCCTCAAACTGCGCGTCGAGATTCATCGCGTTCTGGGCCAGTATCTCCTCTGCCTGCTTCAAAGCCTCAGCAAACTGACTCTGCTTTCGACGACAACGAGCCAGTCTGAGCAGCACCGCGTTCCGTCCTTCTGCCGCCACCAGTCGCTCACTGAGAATTTCCGAATAGGCATTTCCGGCCTTTTCAAAATAACCCTCCGCTCCGGATGCGTCCGCTGTGACACCAAGACCAAGTCCGTAGTAAGTTTCTCCAATCCAGAGCAGTGAGTTGTAGTCGGATTTATTTCTTGACTCATAAACTTTCTGCAGAAACTGCTCAAACGACGTTCGCACCTGCGCCAGGCGTTCCACTTCGCCCGCTGTCTGTAATCTCTTCAACTCTTCCTGAAGTTCCATGCCTAGTTGCGTATACGCGGCAAGAATGTCGTCGCCCCCGACCTTTTCAAGCTGAGTCATCGTCTGCAGGGCCTGATCAATCTGCTGAGTCCCAATCCAGGCACGCAGCAACAACCGATAAGCCAACCCCGCAAACGAACGACTTTGTGCTCCCGTTTCCGGTCGCGCTGTTCCCTCCGGAACTTCAATGGCTGCGACTACAGAGTTCTCTCCATGAGCCGTCAAGCGATCAATCGTGGCCTGAAATTCACCATCCATGTTCATGATGCTCGCCAGAGAGACCTCGGCCGCCACCAACTCTTCACTTGGCGGAACCATGTCACCCGCCTTCTGACGTGTCAGCTGAATTCCCTGCTGAAGCAAACTGCGCGCTTCTGTCTTCCACCGCTGCAATTCTTCCGGTGCTGTTCTCGCTACCCCCGGATCCACTCCCGCCAACGCAGCTTCCCGGGTCCAGGCGGCCCAGAAGGACTGACCGGCACTGATGCGAGCCGAGGCATACTGCGGGTCTGACTCCGGAACTTCCAGAAACCATTTCACGGCTTCCATCGGCTGTTGCATCGTGCGATACACACTGCCCAGCCGCATGCGTGCCTCACCACCCCGACTGGACTGCGGATACAGTGCCAGAATCTGCTCACAGACGTCGCGCAACAGACGCGTTTCAAAATCTCTGTCGTCCGCCGGTGCCATATTCCACGCAGCAACAGCAGCAGCCATCGCGATTTCCGTCGAATTCAATGCCGTATCCGGATCAGTCCGCTGATCCTTTGACATCGAATTTGTGGCCAGCACCACGGCATCCAGAGGATTCCCCTGCTTTAACATCACAAAGCTCAGCAGATAACGGGACTGCGCAACAGCTTTGGCATCGCTGTCCGCCTCCCGGAGCACCAATGCCAGACGGAGCAGCCGACCCACCTCGTTCAGATGATTGTCCAAAGCCGCTTTTTTCGCTGCACGTTCAGAATCATCCGCTGCCCGTGACAGCTCGTCCGTTAACTCCTGAATCTGAGCAATCATGCCTCGCGCTCGCTCGAAGGCCGTCGCAAAATCCCGAGGCTCCCGGTCCTTTTCTCCAAGAACCACTTTCAAACGACGACTCATCGACAGCGCCGGTTCACGGAAGGCCCCGGGATACTTTGCCACCTGCTCCGCGTGATTCAGTGCAAACTGCAACACGTCCAGTTTTTCCTTCGCCGGTAACTCGCGAGTCTGAGCCCGCTTCTCTTCCGCTATCGCCTGCTCCCAGAGAATTCCAAGTCCGTACTCCGTCGTCGACTGCTGCCGATTCGCCTGCAACCATGCTCCCGCCTCCTGGATCACAAGATCAAAGTCGTTTCTCTGCGGATCGTTGAGACAAATCAGTCGAAAATGCTTTGCCGTACCCTTCAGGGACTGCATAAAGGGCTGATCGGATTTGTGGTCAAGGATCTCATTGTAAATTCCCAGTGCACGTCCAATATCATCCTGCTCCTGGAAACACTTGCCTTCCATCAGACGGGCATACAGGCCGTTGGTATTGGTCCGCCGACTGGTGTGTATCGCCTCGAACAACCCGGCCGCCTGGTTCAAAGTCTGCTTGCGTTCCTCTGTACCACGATCAAATGTCTGACCTCTTTCATAGGTACAACGAACCAGATTCAGCCAGGCACGCAGATACTTTCCCTCCGCGTCCTTTCGCTGCTGAAAAAGCTCCTCGTCCTTCGACTCGTCCACAAACTTCGGAAAGCCCTCATACTGCGACTTGTACTGGTCATGAGCCGCCTGAAAGATCCCCTTAGCCTGATCAATCAGTGCCCTCGCTTCATTCTGCAGCGGCGCTCGTTCTTCCGGTGTTGGCTTTTCCGCCGTCTCCCAGATCAGAGACTCCGCTCGATCAAACAATAATTCGCCCAACAGACTGTTGGCCTGCGCCGCCTGAGGATGCTGTGGATGCCCGGACAGAAATTTCTGCAGCGCCACCTCCGCTTCCGAGAGCAGCTTCGACCGATCGTCCGGAACCCGCGAAGCCGACCCTGCCTGCTGCAACGTCATTCCTCGCTGCAGATCAATCACATCCCGAATCTCCTGCGGAAGATCCGGGCGAAGATTCTGGGAATCCAGATACTCAATCGCCGTATCGTAATAACCCTTCTGACGAAGGCCCTCCAGAAACGCCAGCACTGGCTCCTGAGCAACCACGACCGGGCCAGAAGGAACTCCGAATGCCAACAAAAAGATTGTCAGCCAGACGCCAACCCGCGTCCGCTCTGCTCTTCCGCACATCGCTAACTCAATGCCCATGATGCCCAAGAACGGTGTACTCATTTTCAATCCCCGGTCAAACTACTCAGGGAAACCAGAAACCCAGGAATGTCGGACTGTTCGGATTTCCAGAAGTTTCCTTCGCAGAAACAAGGCAAATGCCCGCCACGCAGACCTCGTCGGATACGACAATCCGCCCAGGACAAAGCCCACAAACGCCCGGCGACGCTTTCGCCGCGCCCCGTGTTGCTGGTTCTTCATACCGCCTGGTGAACGGTCCCCCCCGACCCGCCGTGTCCCGATTCTGGACTGGGATTACCCCCCGGACGGACAGCCTCACTGACCAAATCAGCATACGTTCAAGCAACAGAAGTAGCAACGAAGAAGGCGAAATCCTGAATTCCACTGGGGAATAAATCACCCTTTCGCTACAGTTTACAGAGACACCGAATGCTTTTCAGGCAGCAGAACGTGTTTTCAAACATACACAGTTTCCTGCCCCAGACGCTGTCGTTGATTTCAGATTTCCTGACGAGGTGCTGTCTTGACCGATAATATTCTGATGGCCGATACCGATCGGGACCTTCCCAAACACGTCAGAAACGGCTTCATGAGGTATCGGGATTTCAAACCCCTCACTCAAGGGGGCGAGGCTATCCTGCGCACATGCGTGGATGAAAACCTCGGGCGCACTGTGGTCATGAAAACCCTCCAGCCTCAGTTCCAGAACCTCGAGACCTATCAGAAACGCTTCCTCAGAGAAGCCCGTGTGACGGCACAGATTCCTCACCCCTGCACCATCCCCGTCTATGAACTCAGCAGGGATTCCGAGGGCAATGCCTACTTCACGATGAAGAAACTTCAGGGTCGGGATCTGAGCGATATTCTTGACCGCATCGCAGAAGGTGATCAGCACACGATCAGCAAGTACCCCCTGCCCTTCATTATCAATGTCCTCGTCCAATGCGCTCAATGCCTCGCCTTTGCCCACAACCAGGGCGTCGTTCATCGTGATATGAAGCCAGCTAACATCATGATCGGGGACTACGGCGAAATTATGGTACTCGACTGGGGACTCGCAAAGGTCTCCAATATGAAGGACAACGACGAAGTGGATCGACTGATCCGCAGCGGACAACAGACAATTCCGGGACGACTCACCGGCCGCGGCGATATTCAGGGCACTCCATTCTACATGTCCCCGGAACAGGCGGTGGAAACTGGTGATGTCGATGAACGCTCCGACATCTACAACATGGGCATCGTACTCTTCGAGGTCCTGACCAGCGAAAGCTACATGTCCGGAAAGAGCTTTCGAGAAATTCAACGAAAATTGGCGGAAAGCCCGCTCAGATCGCCGGCCTCGGTCGCACCAAAAAAGAAAATTGCGCCCGAACTTGATGCCATTTGCGCAAAAGCCCTCCAGAAAGACCCCGCAGATCGCTATCAGAAAATGTCCGATTTCGAAGCAGATCTCCGAGCCTACACCATGGGACTGCCTGTTTCGGTCTATCAGGAATCCCCCCTGCAAAGTTTACTGAAATGGCGCGACCGCAAGATCCTCAGCAGCGCTTCCCTCATCTGGATGCTCGCCGGCGCTCTACTCTCCATTCTGCTGCAACTTCTCTTTAATGTCCTGCTGTGATTCCCGGGCGAAAAAGACCAATAGCGGGCAGGTCTCATTGTTTTAACTTCAGAGGTTCTCATTCCAGAGCCACACCACGAGCAAAACGAATCTGCCCTGTGGGCGAAGTTTTACATGTGCTCAATCGAGCAGTCGCTCGGCTGATGATTTTTGCAAGGCCGCATGACTACGAAGCCTTCATACGAGTGCTCGATGAAACCAGGCAGATCGTTCCGCTCCCCATTTTCGCAATGGTCGCAAAACCGAATCACTGGCATTTCGTTGTTCTGCCAGTTGCGTCAGATCAGGTCAGTGGGTTCTTTCGTCGGCTTGCCGGGATGTACACGACTCGCTGCCACGCTCACGACAAAACCGGCGGCACCGGGCATTTGTATCAGGAACCGCTGCCGACCCATGCGGACGCTCAGGGACATAGCCGGGCCAGCAAAACCAGCTCTACGAGTCTCGTGTTTGCGTCGGCTTGCAGTACGAGCCCAGACCGGCTTCCTGCCTGCGACGCAATTCTGTCCCGTGGTTACTGAGCTTAACGTGGCAGAAAGCCCCTGAGGAATGGCATATTTGATCGCACCGAAGATCATGTCGCCACTCCACGGCCCAATTGCCAATCTGAAGTCACCTTACATGGGCTGACACCCATGGCGCGATCAGACCGCCGCTCCGCGGCTTAATCGCACCGCATGCCCAGTGAGCCAACGCTGGCCAACGACGTAACGCAGTCTTGCTGGATGTCGCGTCGTTCCATCCTAGCAGCTCAAGTGTTCTTCAGCAGGGAAAATCGCCCCACAGCCCCATCCCCCAAGGCTTAATCCCCAATGGACTTGGATTCCACCGCCCAATATCCTAGGTTCTTTGACAACCGTTTTCCTGCTTCGTGAAGTCTGGTCACTCGATTGCGCCTGCCCAGGTAAACTCAGGTCGTTTCCAGTAGCCCACATGGGATCCTATTGGAGAAGTACAAGCTTAAAAAATTCCGTCCACATATTGACCTGACCGTTGAATGACACAATACAAATCGGGTTCCAGCCTGTTTCAAAGCATCATCCAGTGTCCCCGGTTTTCCAGTGTGGGAACGGAATTGCCCGGTGTTCTTTCTTTCCTGTTGACGTAAATAAAATTAAGAATCCGCCGGCGGAGTCGGGCATTCTTTCGGTTTGCAGGCCGAAGCCCAAATGAGTGTCGCGTGACCTAATCGATCGGTTTAACTTAGTACCTTGTCTCACTGCTTAAGCAGGACGTAATACGATAATGTGAGTGCCACGTTAATCATGCATGCACCTGAACAAATGCTGATAGGTTCGAATTGGCTGCATGTGCTGGGCTCGCGGTACTTGACGTCGTGGTTAGCCGCGCAACAATGGCGTCCTGCGCTGACCACCTATCAAACGGGAAAGCTATTCCAGGTCGGTCGGCCAGATGATATGCGAATCTCGGTCTTCGAGCGGACATTCAATTGCAGCATGGGCCTGTGGGTCAGTCAAAACTTTCGGATGAGCTCGAAGTATCAACCGTGGAGACTCGAAAATGCATTGGCCATCGGGGTCTTGCATCCGCGTTACGACGGGCTGCATATCCCTCGGACCACATGCATAACCGGCGATTTGAATATTCACCATCTCGCCGTGGAAGATAGTGGTCGCCCGGCGTTCGTCGCCACGCACTTCAAGTGCCCGGCCACACTCGGCGAGCGAGCGAGTTTCACGCCGTTGTGGCAACCTGAGCTTGTCAACTCGCTGATTCCCGAGGATCGTTGCCATCTGAAGAGATTGGCGATGCGGGACGGTCGATCGCGCCACGTAATTGTCGTTTCGCAAAATGACGTTGCGGCTGACTATTGCAATCGCCGCAATGACGGCGGTTGCGTAACCGATTTGGCAAGCAAGGACATTGTAGCCAGTGGCTTGCCGATACCGCATTCGCCGAGTTGGTATCACGACAAGCTGTGGGGCCTGAATTCAGGCACCGGCAAGTTCGACTCGATCGATATGGAACAAGGCCGCTTTGCGCCGCCTGGTTTCGTCCGGCACCCCACGTGGTTTGACCTTCGCGGACAATTACGCCGTGGTCACGCTTTCGTGGCCGAGCAGCGATCTGACGTTCAGCGAAGCGGCACAATGACAAATCATGAATCCCAATCCCCAAATTTTGAATTTCCAATCTGAGTGCTATATCGAGAGATTCGGAGGTTGATATGAGCGGCCGTTGGTTCGATCGTCTTGTTGCCGGCTTGCGTAGTACTTGTGCCAGCCAGAAACGTTTCAATGATGCCTTGCGGCCGATGCATCGCAGAAAACTCGCTCGCCTCAGTATTGAAATACTCGAAGGCCGTCGGTTGTTGGTCGCATCGCTGACAATCAATGATGTCTCAATTCTGGAAGGGAATACGGGGGCGGCTAATCTCAATTTTACGGTCACAAGAAGCGGTGACGATACACTTTCGGCGGTTACGGTGGGCTATGGCACAGTGGATGGTGCCGCTACCGCTGGGAGCGACTACACCGCACAGAGTGGTACGGTAACGATTCCGAGTGGTTCCACCACGGCCACTATCAGCGTCCCCGTGTGGGGCGATAGCACCGTCGAACCGGACGAGCAATTCTTCCTGAACCTGACGGGAATCACAAACGTGACCGGTCCGGCAGCCACCCTGTCCGCCAGGAACGACTTCCCCACAGGAACAAATCCATGGTCCGTGGCGATCGGCGATCTGAACGGAGACGGAAAACCTGACCTGGCTATCGCCAATTCTTTCTCCGATAGCGTGTCGGTGCTGCTAAACACGACGGCGACGGGAGCGACCACGCCGAGCTACGCAAGGACCGACTTCGCCACGGGGACACAGCCCGTTTCGGTGACGATCGGAGATCTGAATGGGGACGGAAAGCCTGACCTCGCTATCGCCAACAAGGGCTCGTCCACCGTATCGGTGCTGATGAACACAACAACCACGGGAGCGATCACGCCAAACTACGCCATAAGGACCGACTTCACCACGGGGACACAGCCCGTTTCGGTGGCGATCGGAGATCTGAACGGCGACGGAAAGCCTGACCTGGCTGTCGCCAATTCGGGAGCGGCCAGTGTGTCAGTCCTGCGGAATACAACAGCGACGGGAGCGACCACGCCGAGCTACGCCGCTAAGACCGACTTCACCACGGGGACACAGCCCGCTTCGGTGATAATCGGAGATCTGAACGGAGACGGAAAGCCTGACCTGGCTGTCGCCAATTCGGGAGCGGCCAGCGTGTCGGTCCTGCGGAACACAACAGCGACAGGAGCGACGAGGCCGAGCTACGCCGCAAGGACCGACTTCACCACGGGGAGACAGCCCGTTTCGGTGGCGATGAGAGATCTAAACGGGGACGGAAAGCCTGACCTCGCCATCGCCAACAAGGGCTCGTCCACCGTGTCGGTCCTGATGAATACAACAGCGACGGGAGCGACCACGCCGAGCTACGCCGCTAAGACCGACTTCACCACGGGGACACAGCCCGTTTCGGTGGCGATTGGAGATCTGAACGGCGACGGAAAGCCTGACCTGGCTGTCGCCAATTCGGGAGCGGCCAGCGTGTCGGTCCTGATAAATACAACAGCGACGGGAATGACCACGCCGAGCTACGCCGCCAGGACCGACTTCACTACGGGGACGCAGCCCGCTTCAGTGGCGATCGGAGATCTGAACGGGGACGACAAGCCCGACCTGGCTATCGCTAATTCGGGCGCGGCCAGCGTGTCGATCCTGCGGAACACGACGGTGCTACCCGCCGCAACTGTCGCATTGACTAATAATATTGACTTCGGCACAGGGTCGTCTCCTTATTCGACAGCGATTGGCGACCTGAACGGGGATGGCAAGCCCGACCTGGTAATCGCCAACAGGGGCTCGTCCACCGTGTCGGTGCTGTTGAACACCACGGCGCCGGGAGCAATCACGCCCAGCTACACTGCCAGGACCGACTTTGGCACAGGGGCAAATCCCTGGTCCGTGGCGATTGGCGATCTGAACGGGGACGGCAAGCCCGACCTCGCAATCGCAAACTCCTTCTCGAACACCGTGTCGGTCCTGATGAACACGACGGCGCCGGGAGCAATCACGCCGAGCTACGCTGCCAGGATCGACTTCGGCACAGGAACAAATCCTTTGTCAGTGGCAATAAGCGATGTGAACGGGGATGGCAAGCCCGACCTCGCAATCGCAAACTCCTTCTCGAACACCGTGTCGGTCCTGATGAACACAACAGCCCCCGGAGCAACCACGTCGAGCTACGCCGCGAGGACTGACTTCACCACCGGGGCAAATCCCTCGTCGGTCGCGATCGGCGATCTGAACGGGGACGGCAAGCCCGACCTCGCAATCGCAAACCGCAACTCGAACAGCGTGTCGGTGCTGATGAACACAACAGCCCCCGGAGCGACCACGCCGAGCTACGCCACCAGAACCGACTTCACCACGGGGACGTGGCCCCGTTCGGCGGCGATCGGTGATCTGAACGGGGACGGCAAGCCCGACCTCGCTGTCCCAAACTCTTTCTCGGACAACGTGTCGGTGCTGATGAACACAACAGCGCCCGGAGCGACCACGGCGAGCTACGCCGCCAAGACGGACTTCCGCACGGGGATACAGCCGGTTTCGGTGGCGATCGGCGATCTGGACGGGGACGGCAAGCCCGACCTCGCTGTCGCCAATGCGGGTGCGGCCAGCGTGTCGGTCCTGCGGAACATCACGGCATCGGGAGCGACCAGGCCGAGCTATGCAGCCAGGACCGACTTCGGCACAGGATCGGGCCCTTATTCGGTGGCAATAGGCGATCTGAACGGGGACGGCAGGCCCGACCTGGCAATCCCCAACAACAGCTCGAACAGCGTGTCAGTGCTGATGAACCCACCCGCTACGATCAGCGATAACCAGGGGATTGGCATGATTCTCCGCGACGACGGAATCCTGAGGGCAGCCACGGCGTCGCCATTCACAACGACTTACGGAACCGTTTCCTCCACGCAAATTTTTTCAATATCAGGATTCCATCTTAAGGCCGACATCGTCGCTACGGCACCGCCGGGCTTTGAAGTATCGAGCGGGGGCGCCTACGGAGTCGACGCTGCGTTTACTCAATCAGGCGGTACTGTCAGTGGAACATTAAGCATTCGCCTGGCGGCCACCGCCCCTGTCACCGGCAGCTATGACTCGAAGTGTATCGTGCTCTCCAGCACTGGCGTACCTTCCATCAACATTACAACAAGCTCCTCCGGTAACATCGTGAGCAAGGCGCAACTAAGCATCACAGCGGACTCGAATACAGGCACATCCGCGGTGGACGCCTTCGGCAAGACCTATGACGGTTCTGTCTACACAGGCTTCACGGCGTGTTACTGCGGTTTCGTCAACAGCGAAACCGCTGCGGTGCTGGCAGGCGAGCTGAGCTTTATCGGCGATGGCACGATGGCAATCAACGCGGGCGGACCATATTCAATTACGCCGAGCGGTCTGACATCGAGCAACTACACCATCGCCTTCGTCAGCGGCAGCCTGAATATCGACAGGAAAGCACTGACGGCAACAGCATACGCCGCAAGTAAGAAATACGACGGAAACACAAATACGACGATCAACTGTGTGATAACAGGCGGTTTGGTCGGAAGCGAAACCGTCACGGTATCCAGTACGGGAACGTTCGGCGATAAAATAGTTGGTAATGCCAAACCGGTAACTGCCAATGCACCAATTTTGGCAGATGGCACCAATGGCGGACTGGCGGCAAACTATTCGATTACTCCACCTGGCGGCCTGACCGCTGATCTTGCGGCAAGAACCGATGTTGCTCGTAGAAACGATGTCTTTACGGTAACCCTGGGTACTAGCTTCATCTCGGTGATGCTGGAAACCAACGATTTCGGAACTTACGCGTTGAATTCGACCTTTACTCTCAATGGATTGGGCGGTACCGGCATTGTAAACGTCATCGGAACAGCAGGTGCCGACCTGATCTCAATTACGGGTTCCGGCATCACCGTGAATGGAGCTACCATCACTCTCAATTCGATGGAAGTCGTTTCTATAGATGCAGGTCCCGGGGCGGATACGTTCTCGGTTGTTAATCCACCGAGCGGAGTAACAGCGTTGGAACTTAGCGGAAATACAGGAGATGACATTTACCAACTCGATGCAGACAACACGTTGGGATTGGTCTATTTGACCGAGGACGCTGGTGAAGGATTTGACACGATCGATCTTTCGCCAACCACAGCCTCGGTAGCGCTGCATCTGGGAACGTTCACGACGAACCAAACGATCGTGAGTGGAAAACTTATGCTGCGATTGAATGCCGAGGATACATTTGACGGGGCTAAAGGCGGCGCCGGGAACGATACGCTTACAGGCAACTCGGTCAACAACGTGCTGACTGGCGGCAATGGCAGTGACACACTCAACGGCGGCGCTGGAAACGATGAACTACGGGGCGGACTGGGTGATGACGTCTATCGGTTCACCACATCAGTTGGCTCCGAAGCAGACTTGATCCGCGAGTTCGCTGCACAGGGGACTGACCGAGTCGACTTTTCTGAACTTACTGATGGCGTGACGTTCTCTCTCGGTACGTCGTCGATTCAGTCCGTTCACGCGGGTCGCACACTGCAGTTGAACTCGAACAGCACGTTCGAGAATCTCACTGGTGGTGCCGCCGCGGATACGCTGACAGGCAACGCCTCGGCCAATGCACTGACTGGCAATGCCGGAAACGATGTTCTGATTGGCCTGGGCGGCAACGACAACATGTTCGGGGGCCTCAATGATGACACCTACATCTTTACGGCAGCAACGACGGCCGAAGCAGATCAGGTCAACGAATACTCGAACCAGGGAACGGACACGCTGTCGTTCGTCTCGCTGACAACGGCCGTAACTCTCAGTCTGAACTCTGTCAGTGTGCAGTCGGCTCACGTCAATCGCACTGTCGTGCTGAACTCCGCAGCCACGTTTGAGAACATCGATGGCGGGACTGCCAGCGACACGCTGATCGGGAACACGCTGGACAATCAACTCAGCGGTGGCAATGGCAACAACATTCTTGTGGGACTCGACGGCAACGATCTTCTGGAATCCGGTACCGGCCGAGACATTCTGATCGGCGGACCCGGGTGCGATACACTGAACGGCGGAACTAACGACGACATCCTGATCGCCGGCCGAACGACGAATGACAAGGACGTGGCGAATCTGAACACGATTCGCACCGAGTGGATTTCCGCCAACGCCTACGCAACTCGTATTGCCAACCTGAGAGCTGGCATTGGCAGCCCGTCCGTCTCCCTGAAAGCCACCCTCAACGTCTTGAACGACGCCGGTGACTACGACGCCCTCACCAGCGGCACAGGTACCGACTGGTATTTCCGAGCCATCGACGATGCCATCACCGACCTTTTCGCCGGAGAAACCATCGACGTGCTGTGAACAACAGCCATGGCGAACACTTGAATGCTCGTCCATTCTGTTTGTATCCCGCAGTCGTTCCGATTACTGAGTCATACACACGGCAATACTGCGGTTAAATACGGGGAGTACATACCATGCCATCCATATATTGTCGGACGCAGTTTATCAGCCCACGCATTGGTCGCCCCCCACTGGTTTTTCAACATCCATCAAGGCGTTATGCGGAGATCCTGAGAGGGCTCGGGCGAATCGACAGGATGTATGGGTTGCCCGAAATCGATGTCGAACCACGCGGATGTTGAAGGCCACAAGCGGGCCGGCAGCATCAACTTCCCGCGACGCGTGTTCGCGGACGCTGGCAGAGCGAGTCCGCAACGGTTCCCGGCATGGCACGCGAGTCAGTCCGGTGGTTAAAGGGCCTACCGTGGCAGAAAGCCCCGGAGGGGCAGCATGAATTTATCGCACCGATACTGAGGTCGCCCCACCGGGGTTTAATGGCCAATCTGAGATCACCTGCCGTTGTGCTGACGCCCACGGCTAACATCAGACCGACGCTCCGCGGCCTGATCGCACCGCATACTTAGTGAACCGTCCCATCGATCCTCTGTTTGCAAAAACGAAGAGCCAGGTCTGCTTCAGACCTGGCTCTTGTGAATGTCTTTGCCAGTGGCGTTGATCCGACAGGTTTCTGCTGCCCAAAAACACCACGGGTAAGTAACCAGAGTGAATCAGTTCAGAATCTTCTCTGTGTCCTTCACGATCTTGCTGATTTCTTCTGCATTCAGTTTGCCAGCTTCCAGAGCGTGATTAACCTTTACGTTGGAATCAACCCACATCATGACGGTCACGTCTGCTTTGGCGTTGATGTTGTACTTTGCTGGACCAACATTGTTTTCGAAGACAGTCAGCGGAGTGTGAGCAATCTTGTTGTCTTCAGCAATCTTCTTCAGAGCCACTTCCTGAGCATCCGGATCTTCTGCAAGAACGGTCACAAAAGCGGCCATCTTGCGATCGCCATTCTTTGCCACAACGGCGTCAAGTTCCTTGACCAGCTTTGTCGTGTTTTCGTCCATCTTGCGGACAAATACGCTGACAACAGGTCGCGCACCGTACTGACAGCGATAGCACAGCTTTGTTGATGCTGCGGGACCCGTGATGTCCGTTACGTAAAACGCCGGCGGATATTCGTCAACCTGCAGACCGGACTTCAAATCCGCTGCGCTGACAGACTGAAACCCTGCCACTACAAGACTCAAAACACACAGTGCCAAAAACTTCCTCATGCCCGACTCTCCCAGAACGAAAACACCCAAAAAAACCGGCCATCCGTCACATCGGACTGCCTGCCAGTAACATAGCTATCTTCGGACCTGCGACCAGTAAAAACCAGTAACCCCCGAATCCATTCGTTCGGAATTATTCCGAGGCCGATGCCAAACGTCGAACGGTTTCAAGTACATTTTGACAGTCTTTTTCAGGATCCACCGCCGTACTCCTCCGCACAACCCTCCCATCCTTCCCAATCACAAACGTCCAACGACTGGCTGTCACTCCCCGAGAAAGCGAATGCTCAATCCCGTCAATCGATCGACTGATGGTGTCCCCCTCTCGAACAGGCACGCCAAACATGCCTGCAATTCGGCCGTCCGTATCGCACAGTTGCGAAAAATTCAGGGAATGATGCCGATGGAACAGGGACTGCCCCTCCACCTGGTCGCCACTCACGCCGATCACTTCGATCTCCGCGGCCTCCAACTGCTCTTTCTGGTCCCGAAAGAGACAGGCCTGACGCGTGCACCCACTGGTAAAAGCAGCCGGGTAAAAGTAGACAACAAGGTACTTTTTTCCCACATAGTCGCTGGATTTCCACAGTGCGCCTGCTTGCGTCCGCCCCTCAAACGATGGGGCCACGTCCCCCTCTTTCAAGACAACGTCAGGAATCAACCCCCCGGGCGTCTCTGATCGAACGGGAATCGCGAGGCTGAATAGGATTGCCAAAACGGCCAAAACACGCATCGAACAACTCCGAGGTCGAATCCTGAAAATTCGATTCTGAGCGTCGATCCTTCAACGCAGCAAAGAAGATGATAATGGCATCCTGCGCAGCAAACATTGGACCACCAATGCAGAGCAACTTACTGAACGGTCCAATGGATCTACCAGGCGATGGCAGGGATCAGGGAAGGCTGACAATGGCTGGAACTGGGCTCGGACGAGCACCGGCAGGATCGTTACAGATTACGAGGGGGAAATTGTCCCGTCAAACCCCCGACCGACATAAACCACCGATTTCCCAACAGATTTTGGGAGTCCCGGCCGCTTTGTCCGGGATGGCTTCCTGGAATTCCACGGCTATTGCAAAGTCGGTCAGTCGCCCAGCGAAAATAACCGACGTATCGCATGCAGAAGCCCTTCGGGCGTTCCCGTCCGTGCCTCATCCTTCAACGCCTCAAGCGGCGGGTGCAGAAGTTTGTTAACGATTCGGTTGATCGTTGCTTCAATCGCGTCCCTCTGGTTCCGTTCAAGCCCCGGAAGCTTTCGGTACAGTCGTTCCAGTTCTGTCCGACTGATCTCCCCCCAGTGCTCCCTCAGTCGATTAATCACAGGCCCGGTGGCTCGGTGGTAAATCTCCTGCATGAAAGTCCGCGCCTGAGCAGCAATGATTTCCTGAGCCTTCTGGACCTCCGCACGCCTCGCCTGTCGGTTCCGCTCACACGTTTCCTCCAGCGCATCAAGGTCGTACAGAAACACATTGTCGTCAATGGATGCTATGGCGGGGTCAAAGTCGCGAGGTGCTGCCAGATCCAGAATGAAGACGGGATGCGCATTCGACTTTTTACGAGCGGCAGTAAACCGTTCCCGCGTAATCAGCGTCCGCTCCGCCCCCGTTGTACTGACAATCACGTCCGCTTTTGCCAGCCAGTGGTCCAGCAGGGAAAAGTCCACCGCCTCACCCCGAAATCGCGCGGCCAGCAATTCCGCTCGCTCCCGACTGCGATTCGCCACGATAATGCGGCGTACACCCTCTGACTGCAGATAAGTCAGTGTTTCCTCGGCCATCTCCCCGGCACCAATCACCAGCACCGTCTTGTTGTCAAACCGACTGAAAATACTCTTTCCAAAATCTCCCACGGCAACGCTGGCAATCGAAACTCGCCCGTCAGCCAAGGCTGTCTCGGTCCGAACCTGAGCGGATACCTTCAGTGCATGCTGAAACAACACATTTGTCAGTGGCCCACAGGCTGAATTCTCCTGCGCAACCCGATAGGCCTCTTTGACCTGATTCACGATCTGGGGCTCCCCCAGAACCATGCTGTCGATACTGCAGGCTACCTGAAAAAGATGCAGCACAGCATCGTTGCCGGAATGCGCCAGTACGGCTTCTGTAAACTCATCCGTCGGAACGTTATGAAACTGACTGATGAATCGCGTGATATCATCAAAGCAAACCCCATCCCCCTCACGCTCATCCGCCGCATAAATCTCCACCCGATTACAGGTGGAAAGCACAACAATTTCCGAACCGGGATGACGCTCACGCCACTGTGAGTAGGCTTCTGTCAGCTTCTGCTGACTTGAAAACGCCAGTCGCTCGCGTAACTGAACACCCGCTCGATGATGATTGCAGCTGACAACAAGAACATTCATGGCGATGTTCCCCCCTGAACAGGCTGCTCGTCCGCTGACAAAGGTGTCGGCGTTATGCCCGCAGGCTGCCCGCCGGAAGCCCGCCCCCCCGCCGCGTCGACAGGCTCAACCCTCCGATCGACGGGACGCCCATGAATGGCATTCAAAGCGCCCTGCCCCGCCAGCACCATGGGACCAATCACCGTGATCAAAAGAAATCCACCGCTGAGAAACGACAACTGGGCAACGGCCCTACCCGTCTGATGCGTCGACATCAGCAGGCGAATCAACACCACAATCATCGCCAGCCAGACAAGAATCGTGGTGACAATGGTCGGGTCCTTCCAGGGTATCGAGGTCGGTGCGTCCGTGTCTCTCGCCCAGGAAATCAACAGAAACCCAGTCAGCAGCCCGATCGTCAGACACGGTACCGAAAACACCACCAGCCAGCGATTTACTGCACTAAGGTTTTCCAGACTGGGCAACGACAGTCTCATCAGCCAGCCCGAACGATTTTTCAGACGCTGGTGCGACAGGAGATACATCAAACCCGAAATCGCAGCCCCCGCCACCGCACCTATTCCCAGCACCAGCGAGGCCGCATGAAACATGCCCCATCGCCGCATGGCAAATTCCCTCAAATTGCCGGTCGCCTGAGAACTTGCAAAAAAAGCTACCACGACCAGAAATACAATCGCCGGAAGCAGGAAAACACCCAGCGCTCGCTGCCCCTGTGTCAGCAAAAGAATTACGTACAGAAGACTACCCATCCATGCCAGAACCAGTAACCAGTCCTGCTGACTTGTCAGCAACGGCGGAAGCCCCTCAATGCGACTTCGAGTGATCAGGAATGCCGTATGCGCCACAAACCCGGCGATCATAAACGACAGCAGCACGGCGCGAACCGCCGGCGCCGGCCGCCGGATCAACTGAAACAACTCACAACCCAGCGAAACAAGGTAGCTCAACAGAAAACAGTAAATGTGCACCTGAGCAAGGAAACTCAAAAGGACACTCCTGTTGCCGCAAAACTACCCCTTTTGCCTTCATCAGCGACAGCCACTGTTAGCTGCCACCAAAGGCCCGCACCCGCAGATTCCACACAGCCGATTCAGGCAGAACACGCGATGTCTCACGAGACCTCTCTCAAAATTACACATCACCCGCCATCTGTTCCAGTACTTCTTCTACAATCTCGACCCCTTCCATCAGATCCGACTCCGTTACGTTCAGGGCTGGAAGAAGCCGCACAACCGTATCATTCGTCGCATTGATCAACACGCCCCGCTCCATACACTTCGCGACAGCCGGGGCCGACGGGATCGTCAAATCAATCCCAATCATCATCCCCCGCACGCGAATCTCTCGGATAATCGGAAGCCGCTGCTGCAAACCCAGCAGGTGGTCCCGCACCTGAGCTGACAAGTCCCGAACATGCTGCAGAATTCCCTCTTCCTCAATTGTCTGCCCCACAGCCAGCCCCGCAGCCATGGCCAGCGAGTTCCCGCCGAATGTGCTGGCATGCATGCCCGGTCGCAGGTCCCCCGCAATCTCGCTGCGACAGATCATCGCCCCACAGGCGACTCCGCCAGCCAATCCCTTCGCCAGAGTGATCACATCAGGCTGAACACCAAACTGCTGGTATCCAAACCACGTCCCGGTTCGCCCCATCCCCGTCTGCACTTCATCAAAAATCAACAACAAGCCGTGTTCATCACACAGTGCCCGCAAAGCCTGAAGGAACCCTGGCTCTGAAATCCGAACTCCCCCCTCTCCCTGCACCGGCTCAATCATTATGGCCGCTGTCTCCTGATCGATCAGGCCACGCACTCCCTCAATATCGTTCATTTTGGCATAACGAAAGCCCGCCATCATCGGGCCCAAACCCTCGTGATACTTCGGCTGAGCTGTCGCGGTCAATGCGCCAAACGTCCGACCATGAAAGCCGTTTTCAAAGGTAATTACCCGATATCGGCCAGCCGCACTGCCATGCAGCCGCGCCAGCTTGATGGCCGCCTCATTCGCCTCGGCACCGCTGTTGCAAAAGAAGGCCTTCCCAAAACTACGAGTGCACAGAAACTCTGCAAACCGCCCCTGCTCCTCCATATACCATGTGTTCGGAACATGAATCAATCGGGCTGCCTGCTCCTGAATGGCTCTGACAAGCCGCGGCGGAGAATACCCAAGAATGTTGCAGCCCCAGCCAGGAAACAAGTCCAGGTAGCTTCGACCATCCGCGTCCCAAACCCGCGATCCCTCGCCATGAACCAGCGCTATCGGCTGCCGACGGTAGTTCGGAATCACGTGCCTGTCGAACAACTCAATGGTGGCGAGGCTCCCTGAATGTGCAACCTGTGTCATCAATTCAACTCCATCAAAGAAAAACCACAAACTCAGGGAACCAGAGCTCTCGCCGGTCGTACGCAAAACACGCGGCCAAATACCACTTTCCGACTAAAAAACGCCAATTTCAGCGTGATTCAACCAGGTTGTCTCTGACAATCACTCCCCTGCACCCCGCCGTTTTTCAACACAGACGTCAGGAACAAGCGATTTCCAGACACAATAATCAAATGCAGGTTCACTGAACCTACCGGATTTCGCACCCGCCGAAAATTCCCGCGAAATGCACTCCTCGCCATTTCACGGTACAATTTCTGTCCCGACACCAGTGTCTGAATAAATCTCCAGCAGGACAGAATGCGGCATTGCGGCGTCGACAATATGCACTTTGCGAACTCCGGCATCCAGCGACTCCAGAGCAGCCTCGACTTTCGGTACCATTCCCCCGGCAATCGTTCCGTCAGCTATCAATGCCCGAACCTGATCGCCCGTCACATGCGACAAACGACTGGCCGGGTTTTTCAAATCCGTCAAAATACCGGGGATGTCGCTCAGGAAGATCAGTTTTTCTGCAGAAAGTGCCCGCGCCACGGCCGCTGCCGCCGTGTCAGCATTCACGTTCATCCGATGCCCAACCGGGCTTAACGCAATGCTGGGGATCACCGGAATTGTGCCGGTGGAACACACCCGGGAAATCGTATCCACGTCCACCGATGTCACATGCCCGACATGCCCAAGGTCCAGCACTTCTCCATGCTGGCCCTTTAATGTCAGCTTCTCGGCGGTCATCACATTCTCTGTCCCAAAATGCAGCCCCGTCGACCGACATCCATTCATGTTGATCCGATCCACAAGCGACTGGCAAATCTCCTCCACCAGCACTCGTGACGCAATCTGCAGAGTCGGCAGATCCGTATACCGCCGCCCCGCAACAAACCGCGGCGCAATCCCTGCTGCAGTCATTGCTGAAGAAATCGCTTTGCCCCCTCCATGAACAATGACGGGCCGCATCCCAACAGTCGCCATAAAGACTACGTCAACCAGCAGACTGTTCACCGCCGCGACGTCGTCCAGCGTGCTGCCACCCAGCTTTATGACCACATAGCGCCCCCTGAACCGCTGTATCCAGCTCAGCGCTTCAATCAGAACTCGGGCCTTACGAATCGCTTCGTCCATCTGATCACTCACAGGAATTCTCTGACATCTAGAGTTTCGCAACAGGTCGATTCTACGATTGCTGCCGCCTGATTCAACATTTGATGAAGAGTTTGGCGGACTTTACCGCTGTTTGGACTCTCCAGATTCCCACCGTATTCCTCAATCTTCGCACTGCGGCACCAGCGTTCAAGGCTCTTCACGAAATGGACTTTCCTGATCGACGTCCTGTTTGTCAGGCACGACAGGCTGTTCCATTTCCGTTTCCGAAGGCACTCGCACTTCCCTCAGAAAATGCATCGCCGGATCCGTCATCGCCTGAAACAACTGCCAGGCTTCACTCAGTACCAGTCGGTTCTGCCCAAACAAGGCATGCTGCTGCTCCGCCGCTACCATCCCGGCTCGCAATCCACTGCGACGCGATAACAACTTCAGCCTTGCTAATTCATACCAATGCCCCACCAGGACAACCTCAGGCTCGTCCTTCAGCGGCGGTAGTCCCCGAACCCGCTGAAGCACTTCCTGTAACTTTCCACCCCGATCATCCACCAGAATCCGCCGTTCCGGAATCCCGGCTTCCGCCACGAAGCCTTGCATCTGCTGAGTGCTGGCCAGCACTCGATCGCCAGAATCTCCACACAGCAACAAAACACTGCGTGGATTCTTTTCCAGCTGTTTTACGGCCGTCTGCAGCCGATCCTGCATCGCCTCGGAAATCTCTCCCCCGCCATCGCCCGCCGCCGCAAACACAAGCACGGCTCTGGCCGACGTCGTATCCACTCCCTGCGAAACGGCCTCCGCCTGAATACTCAAAATCGGAAATCCAACTATCGTCAGCAACGCACTGAAAAGGATCACCATCACAGAGGATCGCCCCCTGACAGAAGGCATGGCACAACCCAGCAATCCAAACACAATCACCACACTGATCAGCAATAACCCCAGTGGCCTGGCCATTGCTGCGTTCCTCGCGGTCGGATCAGTGATTGAATTCGCCTGCAGGAATTCTCGCCCCGGAAAAAAACACATCGCCAGCAGCACCACAAACAAAACGGTACGCAGCAGCCCGGGCAGCGCCGGCCTGAACACATACAACAGCAACGACGGTATAATCACGGCCAGTAATGCCGAACCCATCGATTCCGTCAGTGGTCGCAGCGAATACATCCAGTTCTCTACGGCACTGGTCCCGCTGGTCCGAACTTCTGCCAGATTCAGCGCAATCAAAATCGCCATTCCCAGCGCTGCACCACGAGTCACCGCGATCCAGCCGGGTGCCCGGTCGCTTCGAAATGAACTGGTCGGCAATATCGTCTTTTTCAATGCCGTCATCCTGCGTCAAAAACTCCCGATGCCATCCGACCCCGCGACTCCACGATTGGTCCGGAATCACGAACGCTGCTTAGCCCTCAACGCCTTCAGGATACCGTTTTTCGATCCCCTGCGAACAGACCAACTGGATTTAACACCCGCTTCTCACTGACACCCGCTACAATAGCCCAGGCTGCTCGCGCTCACCACATGTCGCTGGCCGATCAGCTGCGCCTTAGCTTGTGCGTTACAGCACATCGAATGTGCTCTCCGCCAATCGGCAAATACCCACAGATCCTCTTTCTGCTTTCGCTGCGGATTTGTGCTCGAATCAGGCACACTCTTCAGAAAGCCCCGCCCCTCGTTCAACGCTTCCGGATCCCGAGAGACCCAGTCAGCCTCCCGAGCACCCGCAAGACTGCGAACCCCACTCCGACCTGTCTCGGAATCAACCGCCGTGTTCTAACCGGCCCGTTTCCCCCCGGCCAATACCCGCAACGCACGAACGACAGCCACAACGATGGCCCGATTCTTCGCAGCAGAAATTACAACCGTCAATGCAACGACGAAAGCCAGGCCAGAAGGTCAGCCAGCTGCTCAGGTGTCAGGTTCCCGACAATCCCCTGCGGCATCATCGATATCTCCTGCTTCACGCGTTCTTCAATCTGATCCTGAAGCAGCTCCTTCGAAACACCCTTCGCGTCCCTCAGAGTGACCGTCTCTGCGCTCTCCAGCACCACAAAACCCGTATGCACCTGACCGTCTTCCATGGCAAATGCCCAGGTATCAAATCCCTGAGCAATCTTCTTTCCGGGCTGAAGAATGGATTCAATCAGCTCTTCTTTCTTATAACGCTTTCCAATGTCCACAAGATGCGGTCCCCGAGGCTGTTGGCCATTTGCATACGAGTGACAGTTGATGCATGACTGCTGTCGGAACAATTGCTGGCCTCGTGCTGCGTCTCCGCTCTCCACCGCCATGACCCGCTGCACGGCCGTTGCATAATCCAGATTGGCAATCAGGTTCGGGTTACCAGAATCCACCTTTGGCAATTCGATAGCCTTCTCCGCCTCTTCCATCGACACCCGATCCGTCGCCAGTCCGTCCAGACTGACCAGGTGCTTCTTCAGCTGGGCCGCAAGCTCTGCCCGCAAAGACTCATCCCCCTCCTGAATCGCCACCTTAACAGCCTCTGCAATGCGATCCGATTCCGACCACTTCTGTCGATCATAATATGGCCCTGTCGTGTCTGGTCGAGTTCCCCACCACTTCGGACTGTCTTCCGTGAAGTCACCTTCCCGATAATACAATCGAATCAGTGTCGCCCAGATTTCCCCACGCAAAGCCCGATCATAGCTGCCACTGAGCCGTCGGAAGAGCCCATCAACGGTCTTTACGTCGTGAATGCGTTTCAACGCCGCAATGGCTCCACTCTGATGCGGGCCTCCCAATGAGTCCAGGCAGGCATCAGTCGCCTTCAAATCGACAAGCGCCTGTACTGCCAGATGCGAAAGCACTCTCCCTGGATCCGCTTTTCTCCACGCATCCCCATCACCCGCGGACGCGGGTTCCGTTCGTTCCGTTAACTCCAGCAACTGACTGGCGGCACGAACATCGCCCATGCGAGCGACTGCCACGATCGCTGCGGCTCGGACTCGCGGATTACCATCGTCCAGCTTTGAAAAGATCGGCGCTAACAGGCCTCGGTCAATCTGACTCCGTCGGTCCGCTGCCGCCCGAATCACAGGCTCCCGAAGGTCCGCGTCCACCAGCAGAGAAACAAATGCGGCCCGAAATCCCTCCCAGTCCTTCTGACGCAGTGTCCATACCGCAGCCACTCGCCCACTCAGCGACACCGATCTGTCACGCGCCAGAACCTTCAAGGCGTCTGCTGTTACCGACGGTCGCCGCAGAATCTCACGCTGAGCATGCAGGCGCCAGGCGTCACTCGTATGGGCTAACTGCTGAACCAGATCCGCATCAGAAAGCTCCGAAAACACCAATGCCGGCTTTGCCACATAACCCTGGGGCGTCACCATCGCAACAAACCCCACATCCGGTCGCTCAAACGAAAATCCACCATTCTTCCAGCTGGTGACAAACAGTCGACCACTGGCGTCAGCATCCGCATCTGTCGGACGCGGGATTCCAAGGAACGTGTCCTGCTGAGCATCAAAGGTTGCACCATGCGCCGGTAATCGGTGACTGAAAACTTCACTCCGCCCCCAGTCACAGGTCAGCAGCATGTCCCCATAAGGTGCAGGCCAGCGACCATCCTGAAAATACAGGACGCCACATCCCGAGCCGCCACCATAATCAGCCAGCGGCGGCATAATCTCTTCGCTGAAGTTAATGTACTGCGACGGATAACCATAGTTCGCAGTCTGCATCACATGCGACAATCGGATATCCCAGCCCCCGCCGTCATTCGTGTTGTCACGAGTAAAAATGTTCATCAGTGGATCAATGGCGATGTCCACAATGTTTCGCTGGCCCCAGCTGAACACTTCCATGTCTGTGCCGTCAGGACGAATTCGCACAACACCACCACCACGCCTGCTGAGCGTGGTACCGTCTTTTGCAACAGCCCTGTTAAAACCAAAGTCGCCGACAGCGATATAGATCCATCCATCAATTCCCAGACGAATGCCATTGGTCGTGTGGTCCGCTCCACGCTTGTTCACTTCGTCTGTGCTGATCCCTTCAATCAAAACCTCACTCTGATCTGACGTGCCATCCCCATCGGTATCCCGGAACACCGTCAGAAACGGTGGATGAAGTACCCACAGCGACCCGTTGTCATAAATCAGCCCGCGCGGATGATCCATCACGGCAAAATCATTAAACCGGTCCGCCCGCCCGTCACCATCCGTATCCAGACAACGTACCACCTTTCCGCGACCGGGATCTTTCCCCAGTGACCCCTGCTCGTCCACGCCCACAAAAACTTCGCCAGCGGCCGACGTCGCAATGCAGACCGGATAGGTCACCTGCGGCGGTGCAGCAAACAATCGCACATCCATGCCCTCAGGTGCTTTGACATCTTCTGAAATGGCGGACTCCGCAGCCCCGGCCCCCACGCCCTCTGGAAGCGGCGGCAACTCTCCCGCGTAGGCCTCAACCTCCCAAAGACTGCCCCAGCCACCGCTGGATCCGAGAAAATTCACCTTCAGGTAACGGACATTGTCAGCCTTGACGGAATCGACCGAAACGCCGTTGCGTTTTTCATTCTTCGACTGGTCCGCCAGTAACTGCCATTCCTGCCCATCCACAGACACTTCCAGCGTGTAGCGATAGGTCGCACCAGGAGTCTCCCAGTGCAGGCGAACATGACGAATCGATTGCGGTGCTTCCATATCCAGCATCAAAGACTCACCGGCTGCCGGACCCGCTGCACACCAGCGCGTGTCCAGCCTGCCATCCACAGCCTTTAATGCCAGATTGTTCTTGCCCGTCTCTTCACTGGACGCCTTCGCCGGCTTACTGAAAACCAGATTGCCTTCGCCGCAACATCCCTGAGTCAGTACGGGCGATGCGTTTTCCAGCTTTGCCATCGCCAGTTCGCGGATTTCCTGCTCCGCCTGAGCCCCAATCGGGGTAAACCCTTTGTCCACATCGCGCCCAACAGCCCACAGCAAGCCCCGAGTCACCATATCCAGATACTCAGGCTCAACCATCGTTTCGTTGTAATGACCCACGGTCGTCGCAAAAACCCGAGCGCCGTGATAATCATTTGTCCAGATGCAGACCTGCGGATCCCCGGTATCCTGCCGCTTTGCTGTGGCCAGCGGTGTCGCCGTATCAAACACTCGAACCGTGTGATACAGCTCTCCCTTCGGCACAACAAGCCGCTCTCCAAATCCCGCCATGATCGGATGATCAGGCTTCTCATTACTGATGACGTAAGAATAATGCGGCCCGTGACCAGGAGACTGTACGCCGCAGAATTCAAACCAGCGGTCATCGCCCACTCGGTAAGAATGCATCGCGCAGTGAATCAGAATGGCAGGCAGGCCCTCGCGATGCGGCTTCAGAATCCGATCCACAAACTCCTTATCCTGAACGCCCGCAAAACATTCATTGTGAACCACAATATCAAAACCATCCGCCCAGTTCGGATCGTCGTACAGCGAGATCCTTGTGTCGGTCGTCGTTCCGCCCTGATGCACCACCGTCCAGTGCACGTTTGCCCGCGCACTGATACCCCGAGTCAGGATCTGCTTCTGTCGATCGTAGTCGTGGCAACAGCCCCCCGTGACCAGAAGTGCACGGATCGGTCGAGCTGTTCTTTCTGTCACCGGTGACGCAGTTTCCAGCCCGGATACCAGTTCCTGCCCGGATACCGGCACCAGGTGACAGAAGACGGTCAATAGCACAGAAAAAAACAAAGCAGATTTATGCATAAGTGAAAGTCTAAAAATGGAGTCTGTTCGGTGGGAGCCGGGCAGCTTCGTGATTCCGAAGAAAACGCAGGGCGGAAGGGCCTGACACCTTTCTGGACATCAGGGCCGTCCGCCGGTAAAGGTCCAAAAACCGAGATCCACGGCGGGAAAGCCCCTCAAGCCTATCGGGATTTTCGTCGATTGCAACAGCCTGCGTCCCCAGGCCCAGCCGGAATTGATTTCTCGACACAGGGAAACATTCCCGGCCTAATTTTCCCTGCAGGGGGGACAGAGCGGCGTATCAGCCCGGTGTGTTGTGACATGGCGTCGGCTTCGTTAGCCTGTATCAGGGAAAACCGGTCGTGAAAACACTGCAAATGCCGGTTTTAGAACAAACTATCAACGTTATCCGTGATCTGAATACAGGGTTTCAAATGACCGAGAAGGTAACAATTATCGGGTCCGGCCCCGCTGGCTGGACGGCTGCCATTTATACCGCACGGGCCGAGCTGAAGCCTGTTGTCTACGAAGGCGCAGAAACAGAAGATAACCGACTGAAGGGCACGCTCCCGCTGGGCCAGCTGTCACTCACAACAGAAGTCGAAAACTTCCCCGGCTTTCCTTCAGGCGACATGTCCGCCTACCTGGACTCGTCCATCGATCCGGAAAAACGTCGGTACATGGGGCCGCATCACAAACACGGCGTCAGTGGCCCGGAGCTGATGGAGCTGATGCGTCAGCAGGCAAAAAATTTCGGTACCCGAATCGTCACCGATGACATTGTGGAAGTTGATCTTTCAAAACGCCCATTCACGCTGCGAACGCTCAGCGGAAACGAATTCACGTCCCACGCGATCATTCTGGCCACCGGCGCTCGTGCAAATTATCTTGGACTGCCTTCCGAAGAAACCTTTAAGAACCGGGGCGTTTCCGCATGCGCCGTCTGTGATGGTGCGTTGCCTCGCTTCCGCAACAAACCCGTCGTCGTTGTCGGTGGTGGCGACAGCGCCATGGAAGAAGCCACTTTTCTCTCGAAATTCGCTTCCGTCGTCTACATCGTCCATCGACGCAGTTCTTTCCGCGCCAGCCGCATCATGGCAGAACGCGCCCTCAGTAATCACAAGATCCAGGTCAAATGGAATTCCTCTATCGACGAAATTCTGGGTGACGAACAGTCCGGTGTCACCGGCGTGCGAATTCGCAGTACCGAGGATCCCTCAAAGACGGAAGTCCTGGATGCCACAGGATACTTCGCCGCCATCGGACATACCCCCAACACGGACTTTCTTAACGGACAACTGCAGACGAATGACAAGGGATATGTCGCCTGGACAACCGCCCAAAGAACCTACACCAGCGTCGAGGGCGTCTTTGCCGCAGGCGATGTGGCCGACGACTACTTCCGACAGGCCATCACAGCAGCCGGCACCGGTTGCATGGCGGCCCTCGATGCCGAACGCTGGCTGGCCGCTCAGGGAATCGAATAGCCCCGCGGGCCGCCCCACCTGAGCTCCTTAACGATTACCGCAGGGCGGCAGACGGTTTTCTGTGTGCAGAATTTCTGCAAAACACGCCAAACTTCAAATCCCTGTTATAAATTTCGGGCCCACACCGGTGCACATGCAAATTCGCCACCTGCGCCTGCTGGTTTCCACGGCAGGCGATCAGGTGGTGTTTTCACGCAGGAACTCCGGTAAAATTCGCCTCCCGATCCCGGCTGCCGCCAGAAAATAGCAGAGCGCACTCCCTCGCCCGCCAGAACGCTGTATGCAATGTGTGAGGGTTTACCCGAATCACCCCATCACAGGACCGGAATTCATGTCCGAATTCACTCATTTTTCACCCGATGGCGCCAGCCGCATGGTCGACGTCGGGGATAAACAAATCACCCGCAGAACTGCACGCGCCAGAGCGAACATGTTAATGTCGCCGGAGACTCTGCGGTTAATCAAAAGCGGCGGGTCGACAAAGGGAAATGTGCTGGAGATCGCTCGGCTGGCAGGAATCATGGCTGCCAAGCGAACTGCGGATCTCATCCCTCTCTGTCACACTTTGCCAATTGAAAAGGTAGAGATACTGTTTGAATTTCCTTCTGATCGATGCATCACTGTTGAAGCGGAAGTCAGGACGGAATCAAAAACCGGTGTCGAAATGGAAGCCATGACGGCCGTTTCGATCGCCTGTCTAACGATTTATGACATGTGCAAATCCGTCGACAGAACAATGGTAATCACAGATCTGTGCCTGCTGGAAAAGTCTGGCGGCAGGTCCGGTCATTTCCTGAGAGATCAGTGATCGTGCGGATTGCTCTCAGTCAGGCAGTTTGAAAATTTGAAGTTGGCATGTTTCTTCTGACTGCTTGAAACGCTGTTTTTTCTGATCTTCATTGACTTTACCCTGCCAATTCCGACGAAGGACAGCGCCACATGAAGGTTGCGGAAATCACCAAAAACGATCTGAAGCAGCAGATCCAGAATCTGCTGGGCTCCGATCTGAAAGCTGTCCGGCAGTTGCTGGAGGATCAATTCCGCAGTCCCAGCATGTTCGTGCAGGATGTAGCTCAGCATGTCAGCAGGTTTCAGGGAAAACAGATTCGTCCGATTTTGACACTTCTGTCTGCTCGCGTCTGCGGTGCGGAAGCCGAACACATGCCGAAAGCCCAGCGTCTGGCTGCTGTTGTCGAAATGATCCATGCAGCTACGCTGGTTCATGACGACGTCATCGATGATTCTGACCTGCGGCGTCATGTCTCCACGGTCCATCGTCGCTGGAATTCTGAAACCAGTGTGCTTTTCGGTGACTATTTGTTCTCCCGTGCCTTTCACCTTGCGGCCACAACCGGTGATGCAGAGGCTTGCCGGCTGATCGGTCGAGCTACCAACCGAACCTGCGAAGGCGAACTCAACCAGATTGCCGCCAGACTGGAACAGTCCGCTTCCGAACGTGATTACTTCCGAGTCGTTTACGGAAAGACGGCACAATTGTTCGCTGTCAGCTGCCGTCTGGGTGCTCGGTCAGCAAGGATCGACCAATACACACAAAATCAAGTCAGTCTGTTCGGTGCTCGTCTCGGAATCGCGTTTCAGATTGCTGATGATGTGCTGGATCTGACAGAATCGTCCGAGCAGACCGGAAAAGATGCTGCGAATGATCTGACGAATCACCGCATGACCCTTCCCATTCTTCGAGCTCTTCGGATGGGGTCGCCGGCAGAGCGTCAGAAAACTCGTGAGCTGCTTTTCTCTGGCTCACCCGACGATCGAATCCAATTGCGACAATCTGCCTCTGTGCAAATGGGTGTGGAATCTGCTCAGGCTACGGCCGAGCGGTTCGCCGATCGTGCCCTGCGATGTCTGCAGAATATCCCGCTCTGCGAAGAACGCCGAGTCCTCGAAGCCATCGCGACGTTTTCTGTTTTTCGTTCGCATTGATGTCACCACGACCGCCTAACTGGACAGCGCCATGTTGTGTCGGATGCTCCGGCTTCGTGCGACGCTCTGCCTGCGACTTTATCCTTGAAATCTGTGTTGTCCGTGGTCAAAAATACGATCGCATTTTTACCACGGGTAGCGAAGATCAATCGCAGAGATAAAAAGGTTGTTCAATACCTCAAAGAATCCGTGTTTTCGCCTTTCTGAACCATGCGGAACGGACAATCGAAATCTCGAACCTGTCGCTGTCCAGCTAAGGCGCTGTTCCCACAGTCTCTGAAGCCCGTTGTCGATCCCATCATCAGCGCGAAGACGATGCCAGAATTTCGTGAGCGTTCTCTGGGTGCGACTGATCCGAGCAATCCGCTGGCGTCTCCGCTGTTTGGCGATTTCCGATGATTACCGCTGCTGCTGCTTCAGCCTGCTGAACATGAGATGTTGGGCGACGATGCCTTCGAGTCACAAAGAAGGCTCACGCCGACGGTGTTCCTGTGACGCTGGAAATCTGGCCGGACATGGTCGACGTTTTTCAAATCCGAGGACTCCCGAAATCACGCGAAGCCATTCAGCACATCGGTGCCTTCATCAAATCGAATCAGGCTCGCTGACTGCTTCGATCAACCCCACCGGCTCGTTCCATCGTGAGAAGACGAACTGCAGGAACGAAAGACCCGCCAACAGGAGTACAGCCAAGTGTCGCTTCATTTTGGCCTGCGCCTCATACCCACCCAAAAGGCCAGGAATGCCGTGAGAACGATGCACGAAGCGGCAATCCACCAAGTATAGCGACCTGCGTCGTCCTTAATTGCCAGATGGCTTCCTGCGTCTGCAATGTCCTGGTCTGTAACAGCACGAGTGACAAACCGATCACCATGGACACGATCCATAACCATAGTCCCCGCAGGAATGATCAGTTCCTCCAACTCGGTTGTCCCTAGGTTCCAATTTGTAAATCGCACTTAGGATTCCGAAACCAGGTATGTTCCTGGTATATGATTGGGACCAATGTGGTCATCCCACGAATAGTGTCGATGGGTGGCCGACTCAGGAAGGCAAACGCCCTGGTTCTCAGAAAACCAGGCATCAACTACAGTTTCCGAGCCAACCACCCAATCGCCTTCTCCGCCAATCCTGACCAATCCAACGATCCTTCGCAGTGCGTAATTGTGACTCTCGTCGAACTCCAATCGCCCCATTCTTTCGTCAGTCGCTCCCAAAGAAGTACGAGGCTGAGTGAAGTTCCCCAGAAGTGGTAGGCGCTCTGGATTGGATATTCTGGACTCTGCACGGCGCGAACTCGCCTGTTTAAGGCGGGTGCTCTGGTGCAGGCGACTCATCGCCACATCTGGTTTCGAGTGGCGAGCCACTGGCCCGGCGCGACGCTGCTGACTCGCGCGGTGAAGGCGGTGAATTCGTATGTGACGA
>CAIQIE010000082.1 GCA_903871805.1 uncultured Planctomycetaceae bacterium
ATCGGCTGCTACGCCCGGCTTGAAAAGCCATCTGCTAAGTCAAAGCCGCGCTATGCTGCGGATGGAAAAAGTCGCTTATTCACAAAGTGATTTGACGTTTGTCTGTTCGGGTGAAGACGCTGTTGTTGGAAAAAGTATCGCCGCTGATGGAGAATTTCGCGTTGTGGGTAACGGTGTGGATCTGCAGTATTTTGCAGCGGCTGGTCAGGCCACGGACGCAGAGGCCCCTTTGTTGCTGCTAACGGGAACTTTTGGCTACGGCCCCAATCGACAGGCGACCGAGTATTTTGCAAAGCAGGTGCTGCCGCTGATTCGCAGGACTGTGCCTGGTGTGCGTTTTCTGATCGCCGGCGGCCAGGCCAGAACCGCGTGGGAGCAATTGGGACTGGCCGCGTGCGGCGTGGAATTCGATTCTGACCCGGCCGACATACGTCCGGCCTTTCGTAAGGCCACGGTCTTTGTGGTGCCACTGTTATCCGGCGGCGGTACGCGATTGAAAATTCTGGAAGCCATGGCAATGGGTGTGCCAATTGTTTCGACGACGATTGGTGCCGAAGGGCTGGGATGTCGTTCGGACGAGCAATTGCTGCTGGCCGATGGCGCCGAAGCATTTGCGGCGGCCGTGGTGCGAATGCTTCAGCAGCCCTCGCTGCAAAAGACTCTGTGCCAAAACGCTGCGGAATGGATAAAAACGCGATACGACTGGAAGTTGCTCTGCGCACAGGCGACAGGCGAAGTGGAGCGATTGCTTGAACGGTGAACGGAAATTGCGTGTTCTGGCTATTCTGCCGGACGCCCCGGCAGCGGCCAGTACGGGCGGTGCTGTACGGGCTTATCATTTTCTCCGGGCTCTGTTGCAGCATACAGATGTGCAGGCGTATGTGCTGTCCGGGGGTAACGGGCAGCATCCTGATGCGCTGTTGCAGAATTCCGGCCGTATTCACTGGTGCGGGCTGCGTACTACAGAGCATTCCGGCGGTAAAACCGGCGCTGCACAACGAGTGCTGCGAACATTGCTGATGCCCTGGGCCGAGCATGGGCGCAGGTTGATGCTGGCCGGAGAGAACCTGTGTGTGCAGCGATCCCGGATGACGGGATTCGGGATTGGACACCGCTGTTATGCTTTGATGCTCCTGGCGTTGTTTGCTGTCACAAGGCGACTGTGCAGGCTCGATACGGGAGATATTCACGTCCGCGGGGCCGCGGTGGACGTGGCCTTCAAAAAAATCCTTACGGAACCGTCTGAATGGCGGCCGGACGTGATCTGGCTTGAACATTCTTATCTATATAGCGTGGGAGAACGTCTCCGGAAGCATTTTCCCAGGGCGCAGATCGTGGTGAATGCTCACAATGTGGAGCAGCAGCTGAAGACCATGATCGGTAAGTCTCAGAAAACATCGTCGGGACGATGGTGGGGACTTCAGGAAGCGGCCCTGATGGGGGACATTGAACGGAGAATGGTTCGGGAAGCGGCCCTGGTGTACTGTTGCTCAGAAGCCGACCGAATGCGTTTTCAGAAGCTGCACCATGCGACAGCGTGCCAGTTGACCGTCGTGCCCAATGGAGTTGACACGGAATATTTCCGAGGTACCGCAAGCGAAAAGAGTTTGGAAACGTTGATCTTTACCGGGACAGCCGGTTACAAGCCCAACGACGATGCTGTTCAGTGGCTGGTGGAGCGAATCCTCCCGGGGATTCTGCAAGTTCTTCCCGGCGTGCGATTAATACTGGCTGGCATGAACGCCGGGGCTCGTTGGGGGCACTATCAGCAGGAGGGCATGATCGAGGTCCATTGCAGCGTACCGGATATGCGGCCATTGCTGAGCCGGGCTGTCGTCAGCGTGGTTCCACTGCAAAGCGGCAGTGGGACTCGGTTGAAGATCCTTGAAGCCCTGAGTTCCGGCTGTGCCGTGGTGTCGACATCCATTGGCGCTGAAGGGCTGGACGTGAAAGCTGAGCAGGATCTGTTGATTGCCGACAGTGAGGCGGAATTCGTGAACGCAGTCTGTCGGCTGCTGCAGGACGACGAACTTCGAACCACTTTGTGCGAGCATGGGCGTCAGTTAGTGGAACAGCGTTATGATTGGCGGGCCCTTGAGCAGCGGGCTGTTGAGATTCTGGCGACAGCTATTCTCTGATGGTTTGGCGTTTTGTGACTAAATGGACGGACAGCAGTGCAGAATCGGGACGTAAACCGTATTGAAGACTCACAGGACGCAGCAGGTGTGTGTCGGATTTCAGTGATTATTCCTCACTTCAACAGGGCAGACCTGTTGCATCAGACGTTGAAGTCCCTGCAGCAGCAGCAGCAGTGTTCGGATTGGGAAGCGGTGGTTGTCGACGATGGGTCGGAAGTCGCTGAGTGGGCGAGGGCTCAGGCATTTTCCGACAGCCGCGTAAAATTTTACCGCAGAACGGATGGAATCAAAGGGCCCTCACGCTGTCGCAATCTGGGGCTGGAACAGGCGCGTGGGGCCTATGTGATGTTTCTGGATTCGGACGATCTGGTGGCGTCGTGGTGCATTGAGACGCGATTGCAGTGGGTGCAGCAGCAGCGAAATGCCGACGCGTGGGTGTTTCCGGTGATGTTGTTCCGAAATGCACCAGGTGACCTGAATCTGTTGTGGAATCGGCTGGAGGGTGAAGAGGATTTACGTCGGTTCCTGTTGTCTGACCCTCCCTGGCACACGTCTTCCACGGTCTGGAGGTCAGATGTGATCAGGCGACTTGGCGGCTTCAACGAACGTGTGATGTATGGTGACGATGCGGACTTGCACATCAGAGCGTTGATTCAAAAGGTTGCCTTCCGGAAGCAATGTGCTGTATTGCCGGACATATTTATCCGGCGATCCGAGACCGGCAGAATCACGAATACCGTCTCTGACAGATTGCTGGAATCCCGGCTGACACGCCTTCGCGAAGGCACCAGAGTTGTTCAGCAATCAGGATCGGCTGCAGACCAACGGGCGTGGCAGGGGCAGTATTTTGTGGAATGTGAGTATCTGTTGTTTCGTGGCGGCAGGGACTCTGGTGGCTGGATCAGCCGAGTACTGGCTGCCTGGCGCGCTGACTGGCCCGAAAGTCACCAGCAGCGAATCGTCGCTGCCGCGTATTTGCGATGGGCGAGGTTGTGTCGCTGGCGAGCCTATTGGGGGTTGAGAGTCGCGAGGCGGCTGGCCATGTTAGTTTTGCCCGTGGAATTTTTTCCCCGTGGCGGCCGGTTTGAGGCGGAAAGTCTGAGCCCATCGCTGTTCAGTGAATTGCGAAAGCGGCTAGGGATCGACCTCAAGCAAGCGTCACCAGAACCTGAAAAGCAGGATGTATAATTCCGTGAAAAAACTGCAGGTGAGGTTAATTTCGCCGTGGACCAGTCATTTGGAGACTGAGACGGCGATATTTTCGCGTGAGATAACGGTGGCGAATGCCGATGCGTTGCTGGCGGAGTGGGCACCGTCAGACGAGCTGTTTACTTTTGCTGGGCGCAAGGCCTGGTACTGCTGTGAACCCCAGTGTCAATTTCGGGGATTACAGGGGGGCGGATGGCCGGAGATCAAATCGCGTTTGGGACCGCATGAGTTTCTGTACCACGGGCATCCCGAGGAAAAATATCGCGTTCCTCATATCACACATTTTGAGGACTTGCGGATGGATCAGAATCTGCAGCGCCGGGAACGAGCGATTGCGATTGTCTCCAACCACGGAGGCGGTCCTTTGTTTCGTCATCCGGATATTCACTATCGAAACCGTCTGATCACTGCCCCGGAAGTTGACCTGTTTGGCAGGAACAGCTGGAAGAACTACCGAAGACGCTGGTTTAGTCGTGCGAAGTCACCGTCGAATTACCAGGGAGAACTTCCGGGCGACTGGTCCGGCGTCGAAAAACGCAGCTTAATGGCAGAATACAAAGTCTGTGTTTGCCTGGAGAATATGAACGAACCCGGCTATTTCACGGAAAAATTTGTGGAGGCCGTGGTGGCTGGTTGCATTCCTGTATATCGGGCCACGCCCGAGCTGCGGGAAACAGTGCTGGCAGGAGCCTGTTGGTTTGATCCCGGAGATAAACGCTGGCCGAACGAACGTGCCATCAAGGCTGCTCTGGGCGCGGATTTGAAGGCCATTCAGGCGATCAACTCAGCGTGGTTAATGTCTTCCGAGTCACTATCAGCCACGCGAATGGAGAGCGTATTTCAGAAAATAGCAGCAACGCTCTGTTGAAACTTGTGAAAAGCGGCTGACAGCGTTGATGTGCAGCTGGGTCCCAGGGCAACGTAACGAAAAAGCTTGTGATACACGAAATGTGGGTATGTTTTAGCTGCCCAGGATAGGGCTGAATCAACGTTCGACAGGGGCGGGGCATCTTATGCGTTGCGATTTGGCTTTGATGTATCGAAGCATTTTCCTCGGCTGGTGAGTCAGGAAGAATAGAATGAGTCGTAGTACCGTAGAAACCGCCATGTCGGAAATGCAATTCACAGCCAGACATTGTTTGCAATCTCTTTACCGGCCACGCGATCAGGCTGCTGACAAGCCTGTTCGCCTAAAATCGGTCGCTAAATCGGTCGGGCCGCAAAAAGCTATGCGGTAGTCGTTAATGACGCTCAGGCTGATGCATGTGAGAGTAGTCACGCGGTAAGGGGCAGTAAGCCGAATCGAAGCGGCACGAATTCCTGGGGATTCGAGCGTGGCTCGCAATCGCAACCCGGCATGTTGTCGATGATCCTCTAAATGGTTTGCTTGCCTTGGGATGCTCGACCAGGCTTGCTTTTTTCACGTTAGTCAAATTGGCGACAGAGATGCTTGAAAAAATATTAAAATCGATTCCCGGTGTGAGTTGGTTTTCGCGGCAAGTAGCGTTGTGGGTTCGCTATGCCAGGATTAAAGAACTCCTTCGTGATTTAAGACCAGTGGCGACCAAAGATCCTTTGATTCGGCTTGGTCCGGCGGGAGACGGTGGATATCTTTTACCTGACAGCCTGAATTGCATTGCGGCTTGTTTTTCTCCGGGTGTTAGCACCTGTTCGGGGTTCGAAAAGGACGTTGCTCGGCGTGGTATTCCCGTGTTCATGGCTGACGCATCCGTTGAAGGTCCCGCTGAGGACGACGATCTTTTTAGTTTTAGAAGAGTGTTTATTGGCTCTTCTCCATCTGATGGATTCATTACGGCTTCGCAGTGGATCGAGGAGTCTCTTGGGGAGCAGGCTGGAGATTTGTTGCTGCAGATGGATATTGAGGGCTACGAATATGAGGTTCTTGCGGAGGTCAGCTCAGATTTGATTGAGCGATTTAGAGTAATTGTGGTGGAGTTTCATGATCTGCACGCACTTCTGAGAGGAAGTTCAACGGGCTTCAGGCGGATTTCTGATGCGTTCAGAAAGCTACTTATTAGTCATCGATGCGTTCACATCCATCCCAATAATGTCTCCAGTTGTCTTCGGTTTCGCGATCTGACTGTCCCGGACGTAATGGAGTTTACGTTTGCTCGTCGTGATTTGGTGAAGGACGGCGAGTTTGTGACAGCATTTCCACATTCCCTTGATACGGCAAATTTGGATGGTGCAGAGTTGGTTCTGCCGAGGTGCTGGTTCGGCGAATGAGTGATCAGTTCGGTTTTGGTTGAGTTTTTCTCGGGGAGCGTTCGGCGTAGTCTGAATTTCTGGCAGCGAGTTACTACATTTTGCGTGTTAGCGCAGCAGACCAATGTCTCTGGTAGTTGAGTGACTCATAACAGAATAGGCGTCACAGCATTTTTGTAAAAGAGAGGATTGCTGGCGCTGGTCATCAGAATTTTGCGATTCGCCCGAGAAGGGTGCCCAGGCTAATAGGGGTGTCGTTCAGATGGGCGGATTCTGAAATTGTCGGGAAACGCCAGGCGGCGTGAATTGGTATAGGAAAAGATCCCCGAGACTCAGTAAAGGATGGTTTACCACAACTATCTTTCACGGAGGACTCAGGGATGAGCGAAGAATATCAGCGGTTGC
>CAIQIE010000083.1 GCA_903871805.1 uncultured Planctomycetaceae bacterium
CTACGGGTTGAATCGCCCACGCGTCATTCCCGCGCAGGCGGGAACCCAGCGTGTTGCAACGGGATCCCCCGCCTACATGGAGATAACGAAATGCGATTTCAGATTGAGGCGAACCCGGCACGCTTCACCCGTTGTGCTCTGCACACATGCCACAACGGGGCCATGGGGACGACAGCAGTTGACATTAAATCGGGCTTTCGTGGGGCTCAGATTCGGCCTGTCGGCGGGTTCTGCTCATCAAAGTTCAGCGTTTTCTGGCGATCGTCACGGGCGGTGAGTTCTTTGAACAGAAAACTCGGCTGAATATCCGTATTCTTCTGGTACTTTCCTGTCTTGTACTCCGTGACTTCACCCTCAACCGTATGGTAGAAAATCTGGCAGACCTGAACGCCGGGATACACACGAATCGGCTGGATCGCAATCATTTCCAGCGTCCAGTAGCCGCAAAACCCCACATCCCCGAAACCCGCCGTCACGTGAACAAACATTCCCAGACGTCCGATGGACGAGCGGCCTTCCAGCATCGGGACCAGATTGCGCGTTTCCGTATACTCAATCGTGCGGCCAAGGTACATTTGATTTGGCTGCAGCACCAGGCCTTCCGGAGGAATCAGGATTCGGCGAAACCGATTCGGCCGGCGCATATCCAGAACAATTTCCTCGTAAACGAGGAGTTCGTCATGCAGCCTCAGATTATAACTGTTCGGATTCAGTTGATCGTCATTGAATGGATCGATGCGGATATCTCCGCCAAGTCGCGCTTTGATTTCACTGCCGCTGAGAATCATGACGCACCTTTTCCTGTGACCCCGACAAACTTTACAACGTCGTCCAGTGAACAGACTACAAAACATCTGCCTGAACGGCCATCTGCCTCTCGATGAAGCAGCCATTCTATCCCGGTTCCGGCAAATTCCGACGCTCCGGCTAAATTCATCGACCTGTTCGGCACAGCCGCACGCGAGGACACCTGCGCGAAACGCCCACAGATCATGTCTGCATGGCTATGCTGCCTGCCCGTACTGCAAAAGCTCGCTTGAGCAGAACGCTGGCCGTCGCTCCGCCAGCCCGATCAAACAGGAGGGCTGGGCCGAGTATGCGGCTGCCGGGTAGTTCTGCCAGCTGTGTCCGGTTGGAATGACTGAATTTGACGGCAGAATCTATCCGCTGGCCACGAGTCACCAGTTCTGCCAGGGCCAACCCCTATAGTATCAGTGACCAACAAGAGCGTTACCAGCACTGCGTGCGTCACACCCGGGCCGTACACTCATGGCCGCACACTCCGCCGCTATCTGGCACAAAAGCACCGACCGGGGCATTCCCACGCGGCGGAATCTCGCAGCCCAGGTGGAACAAACGTGGCCCTTTGCTCAGATGCCCTGAAGCTACCACGATCACTGGCGGAACAAGTTCCGCATCTCGTTCGCCCTCTCGCGCCCACGGGTAAGAACGGCCTGAGTTCAGGGAGCAGACGGCCCAGGTGGCAAGTAATTTCCATCAAAGCTCGTCACTTCCAGCCTCCCATCGAGAAACTGGGCGAGGGGAGCGGTTTTGATGCTGTTGCGAAGTTCCGCTGTCATCAACCTAAGCGGTTTGAGAGACTGGCGACATAAGCTGGCTGCGTCGCTGATTGGGACTCCAACGATTTCCTGTCAGGTTTGAACGAGCTTGATCTTCCCTTCCTCAAGTCCGCCTTCAAATCCTTCCCTGCGGGCTGAATTGAGGATCCACTGCTGGTCGCGAATCGCTTTTCTCGTGTATCGCACATGGTTTTGTCCTCGGTAATCCAGGAAATCCGTGCGTGGTTTCTGTCGCCTGCCAGAAACCAGGTTCCGGAAATAGCCGCTTCAGCGTCTCCGCATCGTACTCGGAAGCATGCAGCAGCCAGAACAAGCATCGCGCCAAAAGACTCGCCGAATTCAGGTCGCTCGCTGTCAAATGATGCCAACCCAGCTCCAGCGGGTTGAACGGATTTTGGATTGTCACCTCCACACGAACCGGTTGCTGGGATCGTTGACGGGGGTTAAGTGACCGCGTTCACCTAATGTCTGGCCCGAGTAAGGCAAAGCTGACCCCAGACACCTTTCCTGATGCACCACTATGCAAAATCGGCAGAATTTGCCGAAGACAGCCATATTGACTCCCTGGGCAACTCTGAAGGATAATAGGAATCCAGGGATGCCTAGTCTGCTGTCAGGGATGGTTTCATGTCCGCTGTTCTCTCCGAATTCGCTGCCCACGCTCCCAATGCCGAAATCTGCCCGGCCTGCGGAGCTCCGTCGGCTGGCGCATCGCGTGCCTGGCGATTTGTGAACGCCCGTGGCGAAACAAACTGGCTCCAGTGTAACGGCTGCAGTTCGTACTTCATGGACCGTGACTACCACGTGGACACTGAAGTCGAACATACGCGGAACATGACATGGGGTGATACCGAACAGGGTGCTCAGCTGAATCAGTTTAAGCAGCGGATGTATCGCTCCGTGCTGCATCAAATCAGTCGGTACCAGGAACCGGAAGGTAAAAAACTGCTGGATGTCGGCTGCGCCTATGGCGGATTTATGACGGCCGCTCGATCTGCAGGCTTCGATGTGCTGGGTTTTGATATCGTGCCCGAAGCCGTGGAACATGTCCAAAACACCGGCCTGAATGCTCAGGTCTGCAGCCAAACCAAAGACTTCACGCTGTACACAGATCCACTTGACGTAATTACCGTGCTGGACGCCAACATCTACTGGCCCAATCAGCCCGCCGAGTTGCGGGAGATTTTCAATCGGCTGCGTCCTGGCGGCCTGCTGGTGATGAGAATCGTGGACAAGTCCTGGATGGCCCGCATAGGAACCCTGCTCCGACAGGTTTCTCCAGCGCAGGGAGAGCGCATTCTCCGGCGCGCCGTCAACGACCATCGCTTCTCCATGCCCGCCAAAAGCTTTCTCAACGTACTCGAAAAAGTTGGGTTCCGCGTGATCAGCGCTTCACCTCGGGGCGCGGTTCACAGCGATCAAACCAGCGTCCCTGTGAAAATCAGCTTCGGACTGGGAATCGCTCTTTGGCACACACTGGGAATCTTCCTGGCTCCTGGTGCCGTTGTGATCGCAGAAAAGCCCGAGTAGCATCAGCCACGACGAAGTGCACTCTTGCCGCAACATTCGTGATGTCTGTTTAAGACAGCATCCCCCAGCTGTGCACACGTCGCCGATCATTGTGAATCCGGCGTACTCAACCTGCCAGTACGGACCGCACGGCTGCGTCCGCTGGGCAGCAGGTGGAAGGCCTGTCGAAACAGCAGTGGCTCCCGCGACTCTCTCCGTTCGGCCCCGGGGCTAAGCGTCTGAAAATTCGTACCTGGAGTGCTGCGTCCTGAGCTCCGGCCATTGCGGAACCGCCAAAATTCTCCCAAAACCATGGCCCGAAGACTTGCCGCCGAAAAGGGACGTGCGTAAGCTTGCGGTGCAATTTGTGGGAATCAAACCCAAAATGATCTTTGAAATACTGTTGAAAGTGGGATTTCAGCCCGGTACTCTGAATGCTGTTACTCTGACTGGCGTTCAATCCAGCCCAGAGCCTTCATCTGTGTCTCTGCGAGACTGAGGCGAGCCATGTTTATCACCGGGGAATTTCGGCGAACGATCGATGATCGCTTTCGCTTGATGTTGCCCCCGGAGCTGGCGTGTCTGATTTCGGACGAAGACGGTGAGGTCATTGCGGCAAAAGAGCGGGCTGGGTGTTTAAGTCTCTGGCGTCCAGCAGACTGGCAAAAACGCCTGGACAGTGGAATTTCTCTGCTCAAGGCAAAGATTGAGTCTGGTCGGATGGAGCAGCGGTGGAGTGACGTGCAGCGTCTGGGTCGACTTTTGTCGACGCGTCACCAATCGGTGAAGCTGGCCAATCGTTCGCGACTTCTGATTCCAGAGGGATTTCGGCCTTTCCTCGGCGTAGACGCGGGAAAGGAAGTCGTCGTTATTGGGGCAGTCATTTGTGTAGAAATCTGGCAGCCGGACGCATGGAACGCTGTTTTGAAAGACGAGATGCCGGAATTTGGCGAACTTTTCAAAGAGCTGACCCAGTAGAATCCGGGAGCTTGTGGGATAGCGGCCCAAACGGCCCGTTCCCGGTCGGTGCTTGATTGGCACCAAAACAGAGTCACAACGAAGAACACAGTAAACACCTGAAAATCCTGCTTTCAGCCTGGACGCAGAACGGATCGAAGAAGAAAAGAGCGTTGCTCGCTCAACGTTCCCTCGAATTGACAGTTACAAGCTCACTCAACACGGACTGGTGACTGGCCATAAGGCACCTTCATGGATGGCGTTTTGGCAGGGATGCCGCTCTTTTCTCTTCGATCCGATTTTTTTTTGCTTTTTCCGGAAATGCCCCTGAACACCTGATATTCGCTCCCACGGACGGTTTCCGTGGGCTTTGTTCTGGCTTAGTTTGCGAATTCCCAGGGATGTTCTGGTCAGGGAAGCACGATTCGGTTACGCTTCTCGGTCCGCTGCGCGGCGGATGAGTGAATCTGGTGGGACAGGACGTCCCGGGGCCAGGTACGTTCACGAGATCGCGCATCGGGAATCTCGCCAGTTCGCTTGTGCGAACCAGGACCAGTCGCAGGGATGCGACCACCCACAGAAACCTGAAAGACGGCAAAGCTCGCTGAAAACACATCTGGCTCCTTTACTTTCGGGGAAGCGAATTTCTCTTCCCTGTTTTTTCAGACCATTTGTGCTCCATCACCGAATGTCGGATTTCCACTGAATCAGACCACCCGATCGAAATATGACACTTGCGGAGTTATTGCAGACGCGTTTCCGGGCAGACTTGCGTCATCGCGGTGCAGCCTACATCGAAGCCGAGCGAATCTCTTTGATTCGCGTGACGCCGGAGAACGTTTTTGGCGTTGTTCAGGACGGCGCCGAATACCAAACGCAACTGCGTTATCAGCCTGAAGATATCGGACTTTTTTGTACGTGCGAGCAGTATGCCAAAAGCAAAGTCTGCAAGCATCTCTGGGCCACCATACTTGCAGCAGACCAGAAAGGGTTTGTCAGTGCGGCACTGCGCCCTGGCAAGATCACTCCTTTCGTTGCACCTTCTGCTTACCAGCCGGTGTCCGTGGATGATCTGGACCCAACGGGCGTAGACCCGGAAGGCGATTCCAGAACTCCGCGCAGTCGAGTCAAAGTAAGGACTCAGCCGGTTCAACGAACGCTGCGTCCCTGGGAATCACGACTTGCGGCTTTGTCTGAAGATATGGACACGTCTGGTGACGGGCGTGGAAAGTCGGATCCGGAAGAGCGTCAGATTTTTTACGAAGTGGACATTGAAGCCAGTCGAGAATC
>CAIQIE010000084.1 GCA_903871805.1 uncultured Planctomycetaceae bacterium
ACCTTGATGGGTACTGCATGCTGCGAGGTACTCGCCCTACCGCATGTCCTCGCTGGCGCTTCGGGTTGGTATCTGCCGGCTCAATTTCTCGACGCCCATACCTGCCGCGAATATTTACCGCTGAATCGTCGTAAGTCCATTGAAATAAATATCTTGCGGCGTCAGGTGCCATGCACCTTGATGGGCTCTGCACGCAGCGAGGTACTCGCCCCGCTGCATGTCCTTGCTGGCGCTTCGGGTTGGTATCTGCCGGCTCAATTTCTCAACGCCCATACCTGCCACGAATATCTACCGCTCAATCGTCGTAAGTCCATTGAAAGAAGCATCTTGCGGCGTAAGGTGCCATGCACCTTGATGGGCTCTGCATGCAGCGAGGTACTCGCCCTACCGCATGTCCTCGCTGGCGCTTCGGGTTGGTATCTGCCGGCTCAATTTCTCAACGCCCATACCTGCCGCGAATATTTACCGCTCAAGCGTCGTAAGTCCATTGAAAGAAGCATCTTGCGGCGTCTGGTGCCATGCACCGTGATGCCTTGCTGACAGGCGGCGACTGGGCTTGCCCGTTTCGCTGCGCAACAAAAAAACGCTGACGGGCAACTTACCCGTCAGCGTTTCCTTTTTCGTATGACTTTTTGCTGTTGCCTTTGTTCGCAACCAGCGTTTCTTTGAAGGTCTTACTCGTCTCGGCGGTCGCCACCAATTAGCCCCAGACGGACAAGATAATACAGCAGTGTCAGCAAACTCCCCGCAAATGCGGCCACATAGGTCAGGGCTGCCGCATTCAGGACACGATTGACCCCAGTTCTTTCGTCTTCATAAATGATTCCCGCTTCCACACACAGACGCTTTGCTCGGGCACTCGCATCAAATTCCACCGGCAGCGTCACCAGCTGAAACAGTACAATGGTCCCGAAGGCCATCACCCCGATCAACAACAGCGGTTTCATGTTCATCACGAAACCCATGGTGATCAGGATGCCGGAAAGATTTGATCCGATACCAACCACCGGCACCAGTGCAGAACGCACCCAAAGCGGCGCATAACTGGACGCATGCTGAATCGCATGCCCCGCTTCGTGACACGCAATTCCTACCGCGGCAACTGAATTACTCCCAAAAACATCCTGCGACAGTGCAAGGGTTTTCGTCATCGGATTGTAGTGATCAGAAAGCACTCCATGTGTGGGAACAATCTGAACGTCATAAATCCCGTTGCGTTCCAGCAGGATCTTTGCCGCCTGTGCACCAGTGTACCCATTCCGCGTTCCCACGCTGGAATAGCGATGGTAGGCGGACTTCAGCATCAGGCTGGCGACACCCGACATTACCAGACACGGTAACGCCACAAACAGCAGATACATTGGATCAATCATGAAACCAAACACGTCCGATTCTCCTCTGGAAAGTCTAAGCCTTCCTTTGATTCGCCGGATTTCCCAAACCGCAGGGAGCATGCCGTGCCGGAATGACCTGCCATCGACATAGGTTTTCTGGAATCCGGTTTAATGCTGAACATTCTGAATTGACTGCCGTAATGGCATTCCATTCACACCGGCATTCTACCCGCAACGATTGTTCCGAGGAGGAGAAATCCACATGTTTCCGAACCGATTTTCGCTCAATCCTGCAATTCTCCGGACCAGATTTGGAAGGCCCCTGCCCTGCCAGAGTGCCACGCCGACCAGAGAATTCCCGGTTTGATTCTACCGCTCAAATATTCGTATCGATGATGCCGCCGGCCCGTCTTAATCCCGTCTGCACCGCTTCCGTCCCCCAAGTCGAAAACGGCTGGATCCTTCCCCCTTTGACCATATTCCCCGTCATGTTGCCCCGTTTCTGATTTCCCACATGCCATCGCTGCAGTAGACTTTTGGTATTGTCGAAACTCAAAATCACAGACTTCGCGGACTTGCCTGCGCCCTGTGCCGCCCATTTTTCTTCCCCGCCAGAGATTTTCCATGGCTCCTACCAATCCCCTCAGCGCTTTTCCAGGACTGTCCCGCAGGCACCTGCTGCATGTCGGCTATTCGGGTCTCATCGGCTGCGGACTGAGCCAGTTGAAGTCCTCGCAGGCCAAAGCGGACTCACCGGAAATCCGCCCCCGTGCAAAATCTCTGATTATTGTTTTCTGCACCGGTGCGATCAGTCATCACGACACTCTGGATATGAAACCGAATGCCCCGCTGGAAATTCGCGGAGAATTTCAGCCTGTTGCGACCTCTGTGGGCGGGACTCAGATCTGCGAACACCTGCCTCGGCTCGCCACACTCGCCCACAAATATGCGCTCGTGCGCACGCTCTCCCACAAAGACAACAATCACCTGATGTCCACCCACCATGTGCTGACTGGACATCTGCAGCCCGGTGGTTTCTTTGACAAGGTCGCTTCCCGGGATGACTGGCCGTGCTACTCCGCCGGATGTGAATTTCTACGCCCCAGATCTGACGGCATTCCCAGCGGTGTCAATCTCCCAACCTTCCTCATGTCTTCGCCTCTCACATGGCCTGGCCAGCACGCCGGCTTTCTCGGACCCAAGTATGACCCATGGCAGATCGTTGGTGATCCCAATAACCGCGATTTCCGCGTCGACGCGCTGACGCTCGCTCAGGGCATCGATTCCCTTCGCCTTGATCAGCGTCGATCCCTCCTGAAAACACTCGACAGCGATGCCCCCCTGGCCAGTGATGCCGCCGCCAGCCGTATGACGGAAGACCAGCGACTGGCGTTCACCATGCTCTCCTCCGGAAAACTCACGCAGGCCTTTGAACTGCACCGGGAAACCGACGCTGTTCGAGACCGTTATGGTCGCCATGCGTTCGGCCAGTCCCTGCTGCTGTCCAGACGTCTGGTCGAAGCCGGTGTTCCGATCGTTCAGGCCAATATGGGCCCCGTTCAGAACTGGGACAACCACGGAGCCATCTTTAATACGCTGAAAGGGCGACTGCTGCCCCCGCTGGATCAGGGCGTCGCCGCGTTGCTGGAAGACCTGGACGAACGAGGTCTGCTGCAGGACACCATGGTGATCGTCATGGGCGAATTTGGAAGAACGCCCAAAATCAATAACGAAGCAGGGCGTGACCACTGGGGCCCCTGTTTCACAGGACTCTTCGCCGGCGCCGGGGTTCAGGGAGGCAAGGTCATCGGACAAACGGACGAAATTGGCGCCTACCCCATTTCCACAGCATATTCGCCCGACGATCTGGGAGCGACCGTGTACACCGCGCTCGGGATCGAACCGCATTCCGTGGTCCGTGACCGCCTTGGACGCCCTGTCCACCTGAACCAGGGAAATGTGATCGACGCACTCTACGACAACAGCGAATCGACCTGAATGCTCCCCGGACCGAAGACCGGGGGTTAGGGGCCGCAATCGGTAAATGGCTGTCGTCTGGAAGCTTGCTATTTCTGTTCGGCTTTGGGCACTGCCCCGCCCTGCTCTCCATCCTTCGGCTTGTCTTCGGTGGCTTTCTTTTCTGGCGCTGGTTTGTTCACGGGAAGATTGAAGGGGGCTGCAACTCGACGCCCCTGCGGCGCCTTCAGTTCACGGACCCAGATGTTTCGAAACCGCACGGCGTCCCCATGGAACTGCAGTGAAATCGGCCCGGTCTCTGGGTGAACCTTGTAGTGAGGAGATTCCGTGTAGCTGGTGGCCCCGTGCAGTTCAAAGTGATTCAGCATCAGAATCCCGTTCTGAATCAGCGTCACATAAGCCGGCGTCTGCAGGTCTCCGTTGCCTCGAAATCGTGGCGCGTTGAAAATGATCTGATACGTGTTCCATTCTCCCGGCTTACGCATGGCGTTTGCCATGGGAGGCGTCTGCTTATAAATCGAACCGGACTGTCCATCAAAGTAGGTTTCATTTTCGAAGGAATCCAGGATCTGAACTTCGTACAGGCCCATCAGGTAACAGCCGCTGTTTCCACGTCCCTGCCCTGCCCCGCGAATCTCAGTAGGCGCTGACCATTCCAGGTGGACCTGCATATCACCGAAGTGCTGTTTTGTTGTGATGGCCGTCTTCTGTGGAATCGCCACACCGTCCTGGATCAGCCACTGGTCGCCCTGCTCCCAGGCCTCAAGGCTGGAGCCGTCAAACAGCACAATGGCATCCGACGGCGGCGCATTATCGGTGCTGCCTGGAGTCACGACCGGGGGCTCCTGCCACTCCACGCCACTCTTCCATTCCTGCCCCGAACAGAGCGTACTGAAGAAGAGGGTCACAACGGTGAGTGTGCAACTGAAGAGCATCTGTGGAAACGGCCGCATGCTGAAAATTCCCGAAGAGGAAGACCTGAGCATCCGGAAGACACCAGAGCCAGCGTCACCATTCCGGAAAGCGTGTTTTGTAGAAACGTGCTCGCCGAGACGCAAATGCACGGACTGAAAGCACGAGGTGCGGACCAATCAGACGCCGCCCTGCGAGAGATCGGAGCGGGGACACTGGCGAGAATAGCGACTGGAGGCAGACTGGTGCTTTTGCCTGTGTGGAGCCTTTCTGAAACCTGTGGAGCGAGGGATGGTGCTGAGTCCCCGGAGACTTTCCGGGATGGCAATCAGGCAATTATCAACATCAGAGACTCATCTGAATCCCTCAACTGCGGTTCAGCTTTCAATTAATTCGCTGGTTTGTCCGAGGATCCGGTACAGTTGCTGCTCAATCACATGCCATTGCTGATCCAAGTCGATACTGAATATGCGTACTGAATGTCCCAGCAGATTGAGCGAGAGGTCAAGGCTGTGTTCGACTGCTGGATACAACAGAACGCCCTCTACACCTTCCCACCCGGGAATGCGAGATTTATTCTGAAGGTAGGCATTCAATTGGTAAAGATGATTTGCGTGTAGCCGATGCCGATTATGGCGGGTCACCAAAGCTTCTCGATAGAACTTGCAGTCAAGAATTGTCCTGCGATCCTGATATTCGATAGACACATCAGTCAGCATCGTCGGTAGAACTTCGGCGACGTTCTCATTCCATTCACCATGCCACTCAATTCTCTCTGAATAGACCTTCGCACCCTTGCAATGCCTTCGGGCGAAGTTCAGGACAAACTTTTCAAACAATTGAGGCATCCGGGTTTCATCCCTGAGGATGTCATGAAAGCGATTCTGTCCTGTGTTTTCCTCAGGGAGTAGTGTGTCGAAAAGCATCCTGCAGATATGCAACAGAAATCGATAGTGTCGATTGTTTCTGTGCAACTGGATTCGTTCAAAGCTCCGACCGATTATGGCCACGGGCGTGATGTCGCCAAGCATTTTTTGAGCTGTCCGGACCTCCGTACGAATCGCAGCCGTAATCAAGTCGCAGTTAAGCAGACGATCGCAGGTCGTTCTGAGAATTTGGTTTGCCAGCGTATCGGCGCTGAGTTCATCAAATTCGCATCGCATCTGACCGGAACGATTTGCAAACCGACGGTAACTTTCCGCGACAAGAATCCGTCCGCGAAGACCTGGTGTTGTCTCAGAGACTGACAGATAGGACTTGTCCATTCCTCGCGAGGCAAGTCGGCGAATTCCGTTCGATAGCGCCCAGGCAAGCAGATTGTGGATATCCGGACAGTGCCACGCAGCAATATCCACTTCATCTCCCTCGACGAAGTGATCCCACGCGTAAGCCAATAGGTAATACAGATTGGCAATCGGGACTTCTTTTGTCTGTGCCATCCTTACCCTCGCACAATCTGCAGAGCATGGGATCTCTTCTTTGGATCATCGATCCAGTATTCTTCGATCAGCGGAACGATTTCGAAGTTGATAATGTCGTCCAGCCACAATTCGTCCGCAGTCATTGCCGAAGAAGGCACAAAAAAACTGTGTCCAATCCGATATCCCCTTCCCAAATTGCCGGGGTCTCCTTCGATCAAATGATTCAGGGCATTCATCCGCGTGCGTATTTTTGCAACAAGTTCTGGACTTGCCCCCCGCTTTTGCAGCGTGGCGTCGAAGACGATAGAGTCGAAGCCGGGATCCAGTTCGACAAACGCAAATCGTCTTCGTAATGCATAATCCACAAGTGAAAGTGAACGATCGGCTGTGTTCATTGTGCCGATCAAATAGACGTTTGGAGGAACAAAAAACGTTTCGTCAGCGGATGCCGCATAGCTTAATGGCAATGCGTACGCTGCATCTCGTTTGTCTGGTTCAATCAGCATCATCAGTTCACCGAAGACTTTCGACAAATTTCCTCGGTTGATTTCATCAATGATAAAGACGAACGCTCTGGTCGGTTCCAGCATTGCGCGGCGGCAGAATTCGTAGAACGTCCCATTCTTCAGTGCGAATCCGCCATTGCCGTCTGGTCGGTATCCCTGAACGAAATCCTCGTAGGTCGTCGACTGATGAAACTGCACCATTGGTGTGCGAGATTCATCCATTTCTTCTATAAGCAACCAGGCAATTCGTCGGGCTACAAATGTTTTGCCCGTCCCCGGCGCTCCCTGAAGGACGACGTTCTGTTTCTTTTTCAGCAGCCTGATGATGCCATCAAGTTTTTCGGCAGGCATAAACAGGTCTTGCATCGCATCCTCGTTGCCATAGGGCTGCGATTGAATTTGCGACACATCTGGACGGCATGACGTCATTTCCAGCAGGATCGAATACTGGCTTTCCGTCAACGGGAACAATGATCCCTGCGGCTGAACGAGTGGGATGCACTTGGATAGGCCCACCTCTGTTTTCATTTTTTCCAGTGATAGCCGGTTTGCGAAACTCTCGTCCAGGCGAAACCGAATCTGTTCTCCATCGGTTTCAGCCACACCCGCGGTAATGGTACCACGCCCCCAAAGATATCTCTGCGGCGATGTGATATAGATCAGGAGTGCATCCCCTGGACGAGCCTGTTGGAATGCCTGGGGCAATCGTCTGAGCGATCCACTCTCTCCGTGCACTGAATACCACTCTTCCGTTCCAATTGATACTTCGGCAGGATTCCATTGAGTCGGGTTGGCGTTCAGCCACCATCGTTTTGGGCCAAGGCCTTCAGCAATTCTGGAAGGCGCTACTTCGAGCCTGGCAGCCTCATCGTCGTTCTGCCAGAATGAATTGTCATACTCGGACCCATCCGCTTCGAGTGGAGTGGCAAGTCCCAGTGCCCGCGAGTTCGTATCCACGATCATGGTGTACAATGCTCGTCTATTTGAGGCAGAGTAGGGACTGGACTTCCAGTGAGTAAACTGTTCGCGAATCACTTGAAGTGTTTCGGTAATCGCGGGCAAAAGAGCGTCATATTGCCTTTCGAATTCGGTGTCCTGAATCCAACCGAGCACATACGTGACGCCAGCAATTCGTTCCTGGAACTCGAAAGTCTCCTGAAGACCGACCGCCTGAGCGTGATTGCCAGGCAGGACGATCTGATAGGAACGCATGCCATTTTTCCTGCGATACCCAAAGACGGCCCATTTGGCGTAGATGAGCCGCATCCTGATGCGTTGACCGCTCCACTGCGAGATTCCTATGCTGATACGTGATTCCGGCTCAGTTTCCCCGGCGCCAAGTGTGCGGAAAACCTTCGCAAAGTAGTCCAGAACTCGATTCGCGCGGCTCAAATCGCCAAATAGCAAATCGTAGGGGGATGCGAGCGGCGATTTGTCCGTATCAGGTCTCTCTGCTGCCCTGTGCGCAGTGTACGAGAATCCAGAAAAGTCACCCCCAAAGCACTCAACAACCTTCTTAAGCCACGTAACGTAGTCTTTTCCGGTCTTCGGTCTCTTCGGCTCAATACCGCGCGAGGCAGCAAGTGCCAGATTGTTTTTGTCAAGCGAGGCAAATCGATCTGGACGCGTCCAGAAAAGTCCCATAGTCAGATAAGCGATGCCGACATGCGAGAGTTCAAGGCAACGATCAAACAGTTGCGTATCCAGCTCTGAATCTTTGTGCAGTTGCATCGCGTGCTCGAACATCTGCCACAGTGTGTCGACGTGATCCGGCTGGCGGTCCGCCTGATACGGCATGAACCATGAATTCAGTGTGTTCATGAATGGAATACCGTCAAAGTCATTTGGAACGGGCGACTTCAAATCCCATTTCACTTTGAGGAACTTGAACATTGCTGTTCGATTCGCATCCGTCACACCACGGTTGAAATTACCGAGAAAAGTAAACGGATCAATCTCCTGCAATAATAGTTCATTTCCATGCGCGTCTCGGTCAAGTAGTGCCGACACCGGCAAGCTCTGCGTTTTCATCTCGATAAGCAGCGTCACCAGGGCCTGACTGGACTCGCGAAATTCCAAAAGCCGATTCGTAATCTCGGAAAAAATAGGTTTCCACGTGAATGACTTCGTTTCCTCGATGTCATCCAGCTCCTCGAAGTCAACAGAAGGCTCAACAGTTGATTCATCAGACTCCCGAATCTTTTTCGATTGTCGTTGTATGCTGAGAAGCAGTTCGTTTACTTCTGAGTCCGAAAATTTTGGCGCATGCATTCCCTTGTCTGTGAGAGTCCAAACGCCTCGTTTTGATCGATCCAGATATCCGGTCAGCACTAAATACAACCGCACCCAGGCAATCTTGTTTGCAAACCTGGACGCACCGGTCGACAGTTTTTCCTCCAGCGTTGCGGTCCCCTCGAGGCCCATGTCCCTGGCAACCTCGTCGCACACCTGAGCAGGCTTTGCAGAACCTCCAAGCCGCCTAAGTGCCTGCAGCACTGGGTTTACAAACTGACCAACTTGCTGCGCCAAGGTGCACCTCCGGAACGAAACATGTTTCTCTGGAAAGTGTTATAACAAAACCATCCATGAATCAGCACCACAAAAACACTGCCGACTCACAGCGTAGCAGCCACTCCATCCTATGGTACTGTACTCTGGTTCCAGCGGGCGCGATCTGGAGCATCCCCACTGGAAGTCAATGCTGGCCTGGCGGCTGACAGGCACAGCGTTTTGAGGGATTCTAACAGTCTTTGCGGGTGCAATGCTTTTCCAAAACAGGCGGTTCGGAGTAAATTCGGGGTGCCCGTCGCCCATCTGCACGCTGGCGGCACTCTCGCAGAATACCGATGACATTGGAAGTGGGTTCTGCAATCGAACAGAACCCTGAGCCAATCCCATTCGCAGGTAGCTGGCCCAGGATTTCACGGGCCCAGGATTTCACGCCTCGTTTAGCGACAGTGCGGCCGCACGGTGTACAGCCCCGGCACTCGGTGGAATGCATGTGCCACTGGGCCGCCCCCAGCTTGTCGCCAGTGACCGCATTGATTCAGCATCCTACTGAACTTTGGATACATCGCACGCAGAGCGCTCCACAATCGGTGCGCTGTACTGCCGAACCGCAGTAATTCGCAACCTTATGGCTGTTTGCGAGAGTTGACGCGTTCGATCTGCCCACGTATTTTCGAATTGCAGACGTAAGCTGGACATCCAAACTTTGAGTTATACGCAGGAGCAGCAAACTTCCCGAGTATGGCTTCAGGGGATTCCAAGCTTCAAGTGGCCGGTAATTGACTCAGTCACTCGGCTTTTCCGGGTGACTATATACATGTTTTTTTTCGGAGAGACATAAGATGCCGTACACCCCCCTCAAACGAATCCTTTTCGCCGTCCTGCTCACATCCGTCGGGAAGCCCGGCGAAGTGTTTGCTGGAGTCATCGTCACTGTTTCAGGCCAGGCGAATCCCTACCTGGCTGGAATGCCAAATGGCAGCACTGCTCAGTATGGTGACAGAGCACCACAGCAGTCGCCCGCTGCGGTGTCCGGCCTCGTTCTTGTCCAAGGTCTCCCTGTGTATTTTTCTGCCACAGGTTCCGTTTCCTACAATGGATCGGTTTTTAACGGACCTGATGGCGGATTTGTGTTTAGCCGTGGTGCGGAGAATGGTTTCGCAGGCTATACCCTCACCGCCAATTCCCTTCTCGGTGTGTTTCTTGGAGCATCCCAACCGAACCTGAGCGTTGCACCGGCGGCGTTGGATTTCACTACGCCAGAGAGCCGAGAGTTTCTAACCCTATCGCCATCCCTTAAACAGCCATTCTTCATAGGCGATGGAAAGACGAGTAACGGAATGAACCAGCAATTCATCGTTCCAATTGGAGCAACGCGATTATTCCTCGGAACTGCCGACGGCGGTGAGTGGTTAAACAACGCTGGTTCGTTTTCTGTCCAAGCCTGGACGGCCACAGCTCCCGAGCCATCGGGCGCCATTGCCGTGACGCTGATTCTTGTCGGATACGTGATTTACCAGTGCGCTTCGTGCCCCAAAACCAGCGGCAGTGACACTCCGGTCTCCAGTATGTGAGAATTCAATTAGGCAGGAAGGTTGTCAGCCTGGTCCTGGGGCCATTCGACGATTCGGCAGCCCGAGACCGCTCCGAAATCATTACATGGGGTGCGATCCGGTCAAAGGTCGGAGCGGGGACACAGACCAGAACAGCGACTGGAGGGAGAGCGACGGTTTTGCCAGTGAGTAGCTTTTCGGAAACGCGAGGAGCGTGGGCAAGTGCTGTGTCCCCGGAGACTTTCCTCCCTGAGACTTTCCTTGACTTGATGGGACGTTTGGAGAAGTTCAGTATCCTGCGTTGAGCGGCAAGAGCTTGCCGAAGAATGAGTTGACGGCAAAGGCGGAACAAAGAACCAACGACTGAGGGCCTGAGGGAATAAAGATTACCTGCCGAAAGTCCTGTTGAATTCACGATTGAACGCGCCATCGCTCTGCAGGATCTTCGAAGATCGGCAATGTCGCGATTCGTGTCTCTCGCTCATCGGCCAACGGGCGCAGTTAAATTCCAGAGCGATCAATCATCATCATTATCTTCATCGTCGGAACCTTCAGATTCGCCAAGTGGAATCGTGATCCCCAGCCCGGGAAATGTTGTGCTCCTGGTTGTCCCGTTGTAGTTTTGGAACAGTCGGAGTGTGACGAAGCTGATCAACAGCAGGAACACCATTCCGAGAATTGGGTGGCTTGATGCAATTGCCTCGTCTGCGGATGCCTCTTTGCGACCCGTGAACATGCTCAAAGTGATGTTCTCGCCATGCCGAAGCGAATACCAGACGACTCCGACAATGTGGGCGACTACCACGAGCATCAGCAAATACGAACTGATCTCGTGGAGTTCTTCCGCCGCTTCAATGCCCTGAGAAATCAGCAATCCGCTGACCGAAGTTGCCAGAACCAGTCCGAGCATCGCAAAAATGGCATAGCTGGAGCCGGCATTGTGACCGATGGATCGAGGTTCCGAACCATTCCAGATGCCGAGGATATACCGCATCAGAGACATTGGACTAAACAAAAAAGACGTGAACCGTGCATAACGCGTCCCGGTGAATCCCCATACTATTCGAAGCAAAACCAGTACACCAGGCATGATTCCGACAATCATGTGTGCCGTGAAGAGCGAGCTTTCTTCATTCGCTGTGAGAGCCATGGCTGCTGAGACAAAGAAGCCAATGGTCAGCAGCCAGTGAAAGATTCGCGTTGGCAGGTCCCAAATCAGTACTCGCGACACGGCTGGTCCTCCTTGTTGCAGGTGATAAACCTGAGACACTGCATTTTCAGATGACCCTCGCCTGGCGGCACCAAATAGCGATGATCTGCAAACATCGATCCGCAGAACTCACATACCGGAATCCGTGGTGAGTCTTGCTGTTATGGCGATGATTTCGGGGATGAATGCCAAATTTTCGTCAGCGTTGCACCCGGCCTTGTGACTCTGACATAGCCGATGCGGCACACACCATCCGTTCGTCCTCGTCGGGCCCACATCCAGACGCCATTTTTTTCTGGCCAACTGCGGTTTGAATTCTTCGGATCGCAGGTCTCATAGCATCATTCGGGCGGCCGAATGATGCTGCGAGAAAACAACGGTCACAGGGAGTGACCCTCGTTCAGCCTTGCTGGAACCAATTGCCCGCCGCTATCAGGATGGACGAAAATTGGTGTCGCCGGGTGGCGAATTCAAGAAATCGCGAGTTGACGTCGCCGACGCTTGCGGGCGACAATTGCTGCCGCAAGAAAACCTAGACTAAGCACTGCAAACGAAGCAGGTTCCGGGCAGATGAAATGACTTCCACCGGCATAACCAATGATTGGATCGTTGGGGTCGTTCTCATTACCGACTCGAAAGTACAAGGGAACTAACCGCGGCGGAACATGTTTCGATCCGATAGGCGGAAGGGCCGTGATCTCCGGGGCCACCGTGACATGGAAGTCCCGGTTATAGAAATGCATCCCGGCCACATCGATCTCGAAGAGTACGTTAAAGAAGCTGTCGCCAGAGACAAAGGCCTCAGGACCGACCAATACCGGTGAGCCTGGGTCGGTCGTGATGACGTTCGTTATTGCTCCCAACGATGCTCCCTGCTGCACGCCATTGTCGGCCCCGACCCTTACCGACAATGGTCCCTTGTCGCTGTTGCCCGTAAGCGTGACGCCCAGAAGTTCCGTGCTAATTGACCCCGTACCGTCGCCAAGCCCCACTTGCTGCTGCCTCTTGATGGAAAATGAGCCTGAAGACAATCGGATGTCTTGGGTGAATCCTCCCGGAAGGAAAGAATCGAAGATCTCGATCCGAAAGTCTCCGTACGAACACCCTACATTATCCGTCCCCGCAATAATGATGCCACCATTCACTTCAGAGAAATGCAGAATCGAAAGCACACCTGCCAACATAGAGAGAAGGCCCGATTTATTCATTTTTTAATCCTCCTATACGAGATACAAAAAGAAATACCAACGGAACTGTTCAAGATTCGTAAAGTTCAAAGTTACGGCGGGCCCACGGCGGGCATAGCACCTTTTTCCAAACGGCTTCGATTTGGCTTCTGCAGATCGCAGGTACTTCATGCGGCCCCCGGAGATCCATGTGACATGGCTAGAAATAAAAGCTGCAGAGAAAATCCCCGAGCAGTTTTCTGACGCAAAGGGTCAGCGAACATTTATCTAGTGCGTCCCCGGATTGGTTTCCAGCGGAGCTAACAGATTGGTATTACTATGTAAGCCCCATTTCCTGGTTCATCAGCAAATCGTGGGGATGACGATCGATTTTCAACAGAGTGTTAGCGGCGACTCATCGAAACCTTTCGCAGTCCCGTCCCAGATCGTGAATCCACAAGAACGACGGCCATCGATTCTTCATAGCATTTCACTGGAGACCAGAGACGCAGTTTCTATGCCAGGTTTGATTTGTGCGTTTGGCGAAAAATCTTGAGACTTTGAGTGCGGTTTTGGTACACACTTGTGTGACGGTTCGTCCACATCGAGTTTTTCAGTATCAGTGTTTTCGCGTCGAATGTTGATATGTCGAATGGTAGGAACTACGCCGCATGGGCGTATGTTCTTCAAGCCTCACTGGTCGGGTCGATATACATGGACGACCTGAGCGGGCTTCCTGCAATGCTTTCGTCGGTGAGGGGGACAGGTCCAAATTCGCATTCCTTCATCAGACAACCTCGCACGGCGAAATTTCGTTGGCCGGCAACTTTGGTCATTCGCATTCTGCACTTGATGCGAACAGGCGCCCGACAAGGCCGTTTGCTGCGTATTGCTGTGGGGCCCGTCCCGCATTGCAGAACTCGTGCGCCGAAAACCTGCGATTGATCTTATTCCGGATTTTGGCTGGCAGATAAAGGATTGACTGACATAGCCACTTTCTGCCGATTACCCATGGTTGATCAACTCATCTGATCAGGACGGAACGTAATTTGCCCGAAAGAAGTCTGCGTGATTCAGGCTGGAAGCCCGCTAACGCAGTTCTGGTTTCACAACACTGACTTTGGGCAGGACCTGCGGGCTTCGTTCCTTGAAGAATCATCTCCGGGGCAGACGTGCGTCTCGGTGGGTGCAATTCGGGGATGTAGTCAGGAGTTGTTGAATTCCTCCTGTCAATCGGTGTTGCGGCAGCAGTCTGTGTCTTCAAGTTGAACCAGAGGCAGGCCGTCTTGTGCGGGATTAAGGCGCGGATATTTGTCAGTCACACGGAAGAATCATTCTATCGGTTGATAACGCGATGTATTGTGCGAGGGGTTGTTACATGGCAAAGCGGACGAAGGCAGAGTTATCTGAAAAGTCGCTGCTGCGTCCGTTCACGATCGTCGCTCAGGATCCTTCCGTGCGTTTGTCAAAGAAGCCGCTGTTTACTCAGGTGATGGTACCAGCCGAAACGCTCGCGCCGGGGCCATGGGGATATCGACTTCAGGTTATCGATTACGATTCATCGACTCAGACGCTGTACAAGGCATGGGCCGATACGGCGCCAGACGAGGGCTGTTTTGAGGACCCCTTCGCGGACAGTGCGGCGAAGGATCCGGAGTCGCTTCTGCAGGACCCAAAATTCCACCAATGCAATGCCTACGCGATCTCGATGCGTATTCTGGCACGCTTTGAACAGGCCCTGGGTCGCCGCGTGAGTTGGCAGTTTAAGACACACCAGCTTAAGATTGCTCCGCATGCATTTGCCGAAGCCAATGCGTACTATTCCCGGCGGGACGAGTGCCTTTTGTTCGGCTATTTTCCGGGGAAACACGGGCCTGTTTTCAGTTGCCTTTCGCATGACGTCGTCGCCCACGAAACCACACATGCATTGGTTGACGGACTTCGCCAGAGATTTCTTGACCCTTCGTCGCCGGATCAGGCGGCCTTTCACGAAGGATTTTGCGATGTTGTGTCGCTGCTGTCGGTCTTCGCATTGCGAGATGTCGTCGATGCGGCCCTCAGGCTGACCGGGCGCAGTAATCTGACAACAAAACTTAGGCGAAAGCTTGTGAATGGTCGGGTGCTCACTGCTGAAGCGATGCGGGAGTCAATACTGTTGAGTTTAGCTGAACAGATGGGACAGGAAATGTCGCTCGTTCGGGGACGTCCGTTGCGCGCGTCGGCGCGGCTGTCGCCAGGGACGCAGTATCTGACACAGGCGGAATTTCAATTGCCCCATCGTCGTGGAGAAATCTTTGTCGCGGCGATGATGCAGGCGTTTCTGGCCGTCGTCGAAGAGCGTATCCGCGGGCTTTCGGCTGAATCATTCGATGACACTGATACTTCAAGACCAATCTGGCTTGATCGAACACGCGTGCTGGAAGAAGCCGCAAAGGCGGCTGACCATCTGTTGACAATTGCGATTCGCGCCCTGGATTACACAATGCCAGTGCACCTGACATTCGCGGATTATCTTTCGGCGATGCTGACAGCCGACCGTGAGGTTGTTGGTGACGACGGTCTGTATGGATACCGTCCGAAACTCCTGGCGTCATTCCAGAGCTATGGGATCAATCCCGCTTCAGACGATGACGAATCCGGGGTTTGGTTATCGGCGTCGAAATTGGAGGGACAATCAAAATTTAAAAAGCTTAGATATGGTGGAATTCATTTTCGATCCCTGCAGACGGATGTTGACGAAGTCTTCCGGTTCCTTTGGGAGAACAGAGTACCGCTGGAATTAACCGACGAGGTTTACACTCGTGTTTTGTCGGTTCGGCCATGCGTGAGACTTAGTCCTGATGGATTTTTCCTGCAGGAGACCGTTGCTGAGTACGTGCAGATCATTGATCTGACGCCACCTGACCTGCATCGAGTCAAAATCAGGGTTCCCAAAGCCATCAGCAGATCGATGCGGATTCGACTCACGGGAGGCGGAACGCTGATCTTTGATGAGTATGGTAAGCTTAAGTTTCATGTCCATAATCATGTGCTTCACGCCCGGAAGCAGGCTGAACGTATCGACTTTCTGTGGAATAACGGCTGGTTCCGTGACGGGCGGAGCATGACGACTGTCGATTTCTCGGGACTACACAGGCAGCGAATTCTGGATAGTCCGAGGTTTTCTGAGGAGGCCTGGCAATGAGCAATCCGACAAGCCTCACTCTTAGAACGTATCAGGTGGGGTTTGGTGACTGCTTTCTGCTGACGTTTCATTATCCGTCTCCCACGGGAGACCGACATATCCTGATTGATTTTGGGTCCACTCGCGCTCCGAACAAATTGCTGGCGAAGTTGCCTGCGGCCCTGCCGAAACAGCTTAAGAAGCAGTTTCCCGGTTTGAAGGCGCCCGTTTCCGCGTCGAAGCACATGGAGCTGGTTGCCGAGGATATTGCCGTTCAGTCCGGCGGTAAGCTGCATGTTGTAGTCGCCACACATCGCCACAAGGACCATATCAGCGGATTTGCCACCAATACAGAAGGAACAGCTTCCGGGAACATTATTCGCCGCCTGAAGCCTGATCTGGTCGTTCTGCCGTGGACGGAGCATCCGAAAGCAAAGACTGACGCCGAAGAAGCGCCCTCAACCATAGAAAACACGAGGGCATTCGTCTCAAGTCTTGCCGCGATGAATTCTTTTGCTGATGCCATCGAAAAGGAAGCCACTCGTCTGATCAAATTGCGTGCTGAAGCTGGCAGGAAGAGCACGCCGACCCTGAATTCGCTGCAGTTTATGGGGGAAAACAGTATCGCCAACAAGTCTGCGATCAAAAATCTGATGACGATGGGACGAAAGGTGGCCTATGTGAATTTCGGAAGTCGTGAAGGGAAATCGGCCCTTCATGCCTTGTTGCCTGGCATCACAACACACATTTTAGGACCACCAACTCTCGTTCAATCCGAAGCCATCCGAACTCAGCGATCTCGGGATAATGATGAGTTCTGGACCCTGGCAGCGACTGCCGCCTCAAGGTTTGTTGCAGGTGGTGAGCTGCTCTTCAGGGATGCCGAAGTTTCTGAAATTCCGCCTCATGCTGTCTGGCTCACTACGCGAATGGACAGAATGCGGCTGCAGTCCATGAGTGCTCTTGTGCGAGTGCTTGACGATGCGATGAACAACACGAGCGTGATTCTTTTGTTTGAAGCTGGAAAGGCTCGAAAGAAGTTTCTGTTTCCGGGAGATGCTCAAATTGAAAATTGGTTGTATGCGTTGTCTGCAGCTCCAGTCAAAGAGCGGAACCAAATTCGGAAACTGCTGATGGATGTGGATTTGTATAAGGTTGGACATCATGGCAGCCTCAATGCAACACCAAAGACTCTCTGGGGATTGTTTGAGCATCGCAGCTCCGACGTCCACGCAGGCAGACGATTGTCGACGGTGGTTTCCACGAAGTCCGGGGTGCATGGAAGGACCGAGGCGACGCGTGTGCCGAGAACAAAATTAATCAACGCGCTCAGGCACGACTCCAACCTGCAGAATACTAACGCCAGCCAGCAGTTCTTTCTGGAGTCGAAGTTCGACTTGCAATAACGAATGATTTCCCGTTCCAGTGTGCATTCACAGGAGTATTGAAGCATGAGCGATGATCAGAAGCCAAAAATTCGAGAAGGTATTGCGTTGTGCCTGTCGGGTGGCGGATATCGGGCAATGATGTTTCACGTCGGAGTGCTGATCCGGTTGAACGAGCTGGGCGTCATGAAGAAACTGGCTCGCATTTCCAGTGTTTCCGGCGGATCGATCACGGCAGCCGTTTTGGGGATGAACTGGAAGAAACTGACGTTTGATAAGAATGGAGTTGCCACTAACCTGAAGGAGTTGCTGACCATCCCGATTCAGAAGATGGCAGCGACAAGTGTTGATACTCAATCTGTGCTGGGCGGTGTCTTTTGGCGGGGTTCTGTCAGCGACTGGGTAGCGTCCCGGTACGCAGAAATCCTGTTTGACCACTCAACCCTGCAGGATTTTCCCGATGATTCAGAAGGTCCCAGGTTTATTCTTCACGCGACGAACGTTCAGTCCGGGGCCTTGCTGCGGATGTCGAAGCCCTACGTGGCTGATTACCGAGTTGGCATGATCAGGAACATGAAGCTTCCATTGGCCACAGCCGTAGCGGCGTCTTCTGCCTTCCCGCCGTTTCTTTCGCCGATGACAATCGATGTCAACCCGTCGGATTTTGTACCTGACCCGACATGTGACCTGCAGCGTCTTCCGTTCACCGATACCTTTGTGCTTTGTGATGGAGGTGTTTATGACAACCTTGGTATGGAGACGATCTGGAAGCAATATCGTACATTGCTTGTCAGTGATGCAGGAGCCAAAATTGCTCCGGAAGGGGATCCTGCCAGCGACTGGGCTCAGCACTCGAAAAGAATCATGGAGATCGTCGATGATCAGGTGCGCAACCTGCGCAAACGGCTTTTGCTGAACCTGCTCACATCACAGGAACGGTTCGGAGGCTACTGGAGTGTCCGTTCGGACATCAGAAATTTTGGTCTTCCGGATGCGATTCCCTGTGATTTCGGACGTACGACTGAACTCGCAAATACACCGACACGCCTTAAGAAAATGTCTGAACTGCTTCAGAAGCAACTTGTAAACTGGGGATATGCCGTTTGTGACGCAGGGGTGCGAAAGCATGCTGCGAATTTGCCGACGACGGCAACACCTGCTCGGTTTCCGTTCGCTGAAGCGGGTGTCTGAGACGTCTGCGACAAATCCAGTTTTTCAAGGGGCGGCAGCTTGTTTCGGTTGCCAGGTTGAAGCGGGCTGTCACGAGGACACAGCCTCTTCGGCCTGGCATCTGCTGATTGAATTATGCAGATCGCAGGTTTTTACGCAGCATACGGACTTCGGCATCGTGCGGGCAGGTAGCCGAAGACATTCTCCAGGATGCGCCGATCAACCATCGATGGCGGTTCCTCGTGCTTAACACGATGTGATAAAGCAATGCCTGAGGCGTGCTCATCTGCAGCCTGTTGCATTGTTGCGTCGGCCCTGTGGTACCCCGGGGAGATTTCCGAACTTATGAGACTGTCAGGTCCCGGATTGCAAAATTCTGAGTTAATGGGCCTGGGGGTCCGGCATATCAATCCCAGTGTGTCCTGACGCTATATGGCGGACAACATCAAAGTAGCGTGTCGCGGGGTGCTTGCTGCCCCGTCATTCCTGCGGCGGCGGGAATGACGGGATGTGCGAGGACGAAATCGGTTCCCGCCTGTGCGGGAATGACGGAGTGGAGCGATATTACGGCAGCAGTGGCAACAGTTCGTCAATATGGCTGAAGACCACAAAGTCGGCATCGTCCGGCAGAAAGTCTGTCCACGCAGCGCTGTTCGTGACCGCCGTCGTTGCGGCTTCTACAAGGACAGCGGAAACGTTGGATTGGATACTTTGAACGTGATAGGTCTTCCCGCTGATCCAGATGGACTGACCCGGTGTCAGTTGCGTGGAAAACGCAGTGCCGATGCCAGTGAGTGTCGTGCTGCCGGTCTGCAGCGACACTGTGCCGCTTAGTTGTGTACCGGCCGGGGGCGGGTTAAAGAGTGGAACTTCCGCAAGTGCTCCGTTGCCATAGACGCTGCTGATGTTGTACGTCGACATCTTATTGATCGCGTCCACCACTGTCATGCCGGATCCGATGACGCGGCCAAATACGGTGTACTTCCCGGCGTCAAGGAACGTATTGTCGACGACGTTGACAAACCACTGGCTGGTGCCGCTGTTGATATTTCCGGAAACCATCGCCATCGCCAGCGTTCCTCGGACGTTGGAGTTCGTCGCAAGGAATTCGTTCTGAATTGGTGGGTTGGTCTGCACGGCACTGACGTTTCCGTTACTGACAGTGAATCCTCCGCCCTGCACCACAAAGTCGGATACGTTGCGATGGGCAATCAGATTGTTGTATCTGCTGGAAGACTGATAGCTGAGGAAATTGGCGACTGTGACCGGGGCCTCTGCATCCAGCAGTTCCACGTCGTATGTCCCCGCGGACGTCTCGAAACGCATCAGCGTTCCTGTTGCAAAGTGCACATCGAGCACTGTGTCTGCGACCCCGGACGCTGTGGAGGACCTGATGACCATATGGTAATCACCCCGGTCTGGACCGCCTGCCGTCAGTGGCACAGTCACGCTGTAGTCGCCAGTGGCGTCAGCAATGCCGGAAGCGTCATCAAACTGTCCGTCCCCATCGCTATCGACAGAAACTGTTGCAAGAGGGTCTGTTAGGCCCGAGATCAGAAAATTGCTGCTGCGGGTGATCAGAATGTCGCTGGAACCGACAACTTCGTTGGACGAAACGTCTGTTGTCAGTCCGAAACTGTCGGCATCCTGTACCGTGATGGAGGCCGTATCGCTGGCTGTTGTACCAGTGATAGACGCTGTCACAGAACCTGTTCGTTGGCCTTCGGGTACAGACCCCCTGATTACGGACAGCAGGACTTCGGCACTTTGCTGACCCGCTGGAATTGTGACTGTCGCGGGGCCTGTCAGCAGGTCGGGCGAGGAGTAGCTGAGAGTCACAGGAACGTTGGTGTCGGCAATCCGGCCCAGATTTACGAGGGTGGAAACCGTGCCGCTGAGTTCATTCAGCGAGAGGCTGGCAGGATCTATCGACAGAGAGAAGAGATCGTTTTCCGTAATGATGACTGTGGCTTGTCCAGCGGAGTACCCGGCAGCAGTCGTCTGCAGCGTGACGGAATTCGTCAGGCTGACAATTGCGTCATCGACGGCAGAGACAGAAAAGGTCTCCTGGCGAGCTCCGGATGGAATCACCACATTCAGTGGGAAACTGAGTCGTGAGGATGGCGAAGATACGGTCACACTCAATGGCGTGGACAAGTCCGCTGTGTTTCGGGAAACAGTGAAGACTACGGTACCAGTGGAACCTTCGGTCAATGATCGCTGAGTCGGCGACAGTGACAATCCCGGTGATTCGTTGTCGACCACGGTCATGGCCAGGGTACCGGCCGAATATCCAGACGCGTTGCCGCTGATGTTCGCGAGCTTGTTTCCGGAGGCCAGTTCGTCGTCCACTGGCTGGATGGAAAATGTCGTGGAAACCGATCCCGCCGGAATCGTCACAGCAGCTGGCAAAGTCAGCACGGCGGGGTTTGCAGTCAGCGTGACCAGTAGGTCCTGCGAGACATCGGGGGCCGTTCGGGAAACCGTGACAACAGTCGCGTCCGCGTCATTTTCGGCCATCGAAGAAACGGTGCTGCCAAGGCTAAGCGAACCGGTCTCATTATCCGTGACGGTGAACGTCGCCACTCCACCTTCAAAAGCAGAAGCTGTTGCGGACACCTGAACGTTTGTAGTGCCGTCCAGCAGGAGGTTGTCGACTGCCGTAATTGCGAACTGCGCCGTACTTTGTCCTGCCGGAATCTGGATCGTCGCCGGCAAGGCTGCACGTGCACTATTGGAAGCTAAAGAAACTGTGAGTGGTTGCGAATTGTCGGCTGTATTTCTGGATACCGTCGCGGTGATCCCAGTCACTGCTGCTTCAGCGACGCTGGTGGCAGACAAGGTGAGACTGAGCATTGCGGAATCATTGTCTGTCAGACCCACGGTAAGTGTTCCTGACGCGAGACCAGTCGCAGTGGCGGTCACGACAACAGTGGCACTGGCGTTGACCAACTGATCATCGACCGGTACCGCCAGAAATGTGGCAGAGGCGACTCCCGCAGGAATTGTGACAGAGGCTGGCACACTGAGTCGATCCGAGGAAGCGGACAACGTGATGGCCAATGCTGTCGATGTGTCCGCAGTATTTCGAGAAACGGTAAGTTCCTGTCCGGCTGCGGCGTTTTCGGCGATCGGAGCACCACCACCGACCAGCAGAAGTGCTGCGACGTCATTATCGTTTACCGTGAAAGTGTCGCTGCCGCTGATAAAGCCGGCGGCCGCTGCGGAAACCTGCACAACCGCATTTCCGTCGGCCAAACTGTTGTCCAGTAACTGCAGTGTTCCCACCGCAGTCTGGCTGCCAGCTGGAATCACGATCTGTGCAGGCACGGTGACCCGTCCCGGCGCGTTGCCGGACAACGGAACGGAGACGGCCTGAACAGTGGAGCCGCTGCGCGAGACCGTAAATGTCGAAGTGCCGGCACTTTCAGCGGAGTCAGCAAGATCCACGTCGACCGACAGGCGTGGTGTGGTTTGCGCAACAAGGGCTGCAGCCTTCGCCAGAGCCCCGGTGCCAGCAGCTTCAATACGGTCCTTCTGGCCCGTTTCAACAGTGATGCCGGGCGAGCCATATCGGCGAATTGATCCGATAGTTGCTGCCCCTGAAATTTCCAGTTGATCAGTGCCCAGCAGGGCGCCCACGACAAGCTTCTGCTGCAGAACGGAGCTGCCCTGAATCACAATGCTGTCGTCACCCTGACGCATCCACAGGGATGTCCGACCACTGACTGTGGTTCCGTCAAGAAAGGCCACATCCCGTCCTCGCCCGGCGTCCAGATACAGCGATTTCTGCAGCGTTGAGTTTTTCACAGCGATGTTGTCGTCGCCCCGGCCCGTCTGCAGTTGTACGGCACCCGAAACGGTTGTGCCTGTCAGCACGATAGTATCGGCCCCGTCTCCGCCCGCTGCGGTCAGTGATTTCTGCAGTGTGCTTTCAGCGATGGCCAACAGCACAGAATTGCCCGATTCCACAGAAACGTCATTCTCCGCCACCACGCGATTCAGACTTGCCGAATCGACACCGGCTCCCGAGTTGATTGACAGACGACTATTTAGGCGGACCCCTGTCAGGCTGATGGTGTCATCGCCGGCTCCGAGGGCAACCTGAACTGGCCCGCTGAAAGTGATATCAGAACCGACGGTGAACACGTCACTGCCACCAAATAGTCGAACAATCAAAGCCCGGTCCAGCGTACTGGAGGCCGCGCTAAAAACGAGCGGGGCGTCTGTGTCGTTGATTGTGGTACCGTTGCGCCCTCGCAGCGAGATGCTGCCTGGAGCAGCGACCAGCTCCAGATCATTCGCCTGGTCATCGCCCGTGATCAGCACTCGAGTCTGATTGATCGACACGCTGACGTTGCCAGCCAGCAGAGCTCGCGATTCCAGACGCTCTGAAGTAACTCCAGCCGCTGCTTTTCTTCGCCGCGTGACGATCGGCCTGTCAGAATGCCCACGAAGTTTCCATGCTCGGCTGATCCACATGGTACGATTGTTCCTTATAATTTAGTTCAGAGACTGAGAGCTGGCGGCAGGCAGCCCTGCTTTGGCGCACGAAAGCTCGCCGGTAAATGACGGGAGCATGGTGTTACTACCATGGGTATATAGCTCAGGCTGAAACCGAGCAGGCGGCTTGTGCGGTAGATTCTCACCAGATTCGCCGCCGTTTTCAGCAGATCAGGTGCATAAAATCGGTTTTTCAGGGGGATAGATTTCCCTGGGGTTGGGCGAGCCATGTTTCAGGGTAGCTCCACTACCCAGTCAAGCGCTGATTTCCACGTACTTGTTGACCGCGACGGGAACAGACGGAAATAGGGGACCATGAAATGCACGATAGGCAATCACCCCACTCGTGAGCAGATTTCAGGTCAGGGGCGGGCACTTAACTCGGTGAACGACCAGTTCCTTCAGAGCGGTGCTGCAAAAACACAACAGATCCTTACAGACACTTCCTTGATGCTGATCGGTCGCTTCGATAAGCCGACTCTGGATAGAAAAACAAACGCAGTGATACAGAACCGTTTTTTCGAAGCGACTCAGGCATGTGCCCCGGCATATCGGTGCAGCAAAGAACATTGCCCCAGTACAGGTTGCTGAGAGATGCCCATGTTGAAGCGTTTGTTGGTCTGGTATGGTTGTTGAGACTCTGCCTGACCTACGGAGCAACACAAATGGGGTGCCCTGCCCCGGGATGGTGAAATGATCGCATGACGAGAGGTTTGGGGCAAGAGCGGCACATCTGCGGTCAGTGGTGCTTTTCGCAACGCGAAAAGTAAAAAAACGAACGATCCATCTTGTGGGGCGTGAAAAGACGCAGTTCGAACTGTATACATTTTGTTTGCGGCACAAACGGGATGTCTTTAAACTGTCTGGTATGACAATTACACGCAGCAAACCAGCACGTCCAGCAGGCACTCGACCGGAAGGTCGGCGAAGTCTGGCGGATGATGTCATTCAGCGGATTCGTCAGGAGATTATTTCCGGAAGACTGGCGCCTGGAACCATGGTGGCCGAGATTCCAACAGCGCAGCGACTGGAAGTCAGCCGCGTGCCTGTCCGTGAAGCGCTCATGGTGCTGGAACAGGACGGGTTGCTGGTGTGTGAGGACAATGGTCGGTGTCGTGTTCGAATGCTGACATCGTGTGATTTCGATGAAATCTATGGTATCCGCCTGATGCTGGAGAGCGAATCGTTTCGACTGGCGGCAACAATGCACACACAGGCCGATCTGCAGAGGTTGCGTGACAATCTGCGGCAGACGGAGCGTGCAGGAACGTTGCAGCGGGTGACAGTGCTGGATCTTGCGTTTCATGACAGGATCATGCAGATCAGTCGGCAATCCCGCCTGATGCATTTGTGGCGTGCCATCCTGAGTCAGATTCAGCTTTTCTCGGCTATTCTGCAGCGAGAAATCAGCAGCGTGATCACAAATGTTCAAGACGTGTCGCTGGAAGCTCATGAACATTGTCTGCGAGGAATTGAATCCGGAGATCCGGACCTGGCGAGGCGTTGTGCCATCGACCATCTGGAACCATGGAACGAATGGCTGAAGTCAACTCGCCCGGAAAGTCGTGCCATATGACACCATGTTTGTTTATCCCAACGCGTTGGCTGCGATGTGTCTGTGCGTTGCTTTTTGCCCTGACGCTAATTTGGGTTCCACAGGTGTGCGCCCAGTCCGATGACGAAGACTTCGAATCCAGAATTCGTCCGCTGCTGGCAGAACGCTGTCTGAGTTGTCATTCCGCTGATAAAGGCAAGACACGCGGTGGCTTAGCGCTGGATACAAAGTCGGGTTGGGAAAAGGGTGGGGAATCCGGACCAGCCATTGTTCCCGGTGACGCTGATCGCAGCCTGCTGATTCAAGCCATTCGTTATGAAGACGATGGGCCGCAGATGCCGCCAGCTGACGCGGGGGGAAAGTTAACAGATGCGGAAATCGTCCTGCTGACGCGTTGGGTTCAGCAAGGGGCATATGATCCTCGGACCGGAACGGCAAAACGGGGCGGTATGACGGCTGAACAGTTACGTTCCTGGTGGTCATTTCAGCCGTTGAAATCCGGACCTGTTCCTGTAATGAACGGCTCTGTCGGGCAAAATGAGATTGACCGTTTTATCATGGCACGGCTGCAGTCAAAGGGTCTGGCACCAGCACCGGAGGCAGATCGCAGGACGCTGATTCGCCGATTGACTTATGACCTGACGGGACTTCCGCCGACAGCAGACGCCGTGGATGCGTTTCTGGCAGATCAGTCCGCGACAGCTTATGAAGCCCTTGTGGAACGGCTGCTGCAGTCGCCACGTTATGGAGAGCGTTGGGGCAGACACTGGCTGGACGTAGTGCGTTATGCAGATACAGCGGGGGAGAATACCGATCATCCGATTCCGGATGCATGGCGTTACCGCAACTGGGTGATTGATGCTTTCAACAGGGATCTGCCGTATGACCAGTTCGTCAGAGAGCAGATTGCCGGGGACCTGATTCACGCGAATGATTCGGCGGACGCCTACGCTGCCGGCATTGTCAGCACGGGCTTTCTTGCAATCGCCCGCCGCTTTGATCATGACAGCGATAAGCACATGCATCTGACATTTGAAGATGCGATTGACACGATGGGGCAGGCATTTCTGGGATTGACAGTGGCTTGCGCGCGTTGCCATGACCATAAGTTCGATCCAATTTCCGCCAGAGATTACTACGCGATCTATGGAATTCTCAACAGCACTCGGTTTGCCTTCCCCGGCTGCGAAGCGAAACAGCAGCCTCGTGATCTGATCCCATTGTTGCCTCCTGGTGAGTGGGCGAAAACGGTTGAGCCTTACGACCGTCAACTGGCAGCGATCGACGCCGAACTCAAGGCTCTGCAGGCCGTGCAGATGGCTCACTCTGAAGAGTTCAGGCGTATGGCCACAACGTCCTTACTCACGATTTCACAGGGAGTTGTCGCTGACGGTGGTACCGTGCAACTGTCCGACGGCGTGAGCGGACAACTGAGCTCCGTGGGCGTCAAAGTCGGCCAGATGCTGCAGTTGACGATCGATCCGGCAGAAAACTATGGCGCGGACACGACAGGACTGGAATGGGAAATTTCTGAGATTGGGGGGCAGCAACGGACATGGAATCTCACTGAGGATGTGATCGCGGACTTTTTGTCCGGAAACCCGCATTCCGATCGGGCTGGTCATGCTGCGACCTGGTTGTTTCTGGACGCACGTGGTGGACCGAGTCTGTTGTCGGAAGCAGTCAGGGATTCTTCGGGAACAACGGGATTGAATGTCTGGCGGACGGGTGACAATCCAGCCGTCTTTGTGAACTCGACTGAACAGCCGTTGAAGGTTTGGACGACACTGCCGGCCAGAAGTCTTTTTGTGCATCCGGCGCAGGACGGTCCGGTCGCTCTGGCCTGGGTCAGCCCACTCGAAGGTGAGGTACGGGTCAGTGGTCGAATTACGGACGCTCATCCGGGTGGTCCGAATGGTGTTGGCTGGCGCATGGACCATTATGTTACGGAAGTGTCTTCCGGGATACAGCAGCTGGCAAAGGTCAGTGAGCAACGCACGCAATTGCTGGCTCAGCGAACAGCGTTGATGGCTCAGACGCCTGTCAGGGATATGGCATATGGCGTTACTGAGGGAACTGCCGCCAACGTGCGTCTTCATCTTCGCGGTGATCCTGAAAAACCGGGGGAGGAAGTGCCACGTGGCTGGCTGGAAATTCTGGGTGGCCAGCTGGTGCCGGCTGACGGTGGGAGTGGGCGTTTGCAGCTGGCACAGTGGCTGACGGATCCTGCCAATCCTCTGGTGGCACGAGTCATGGTCAACAGGCTCTGGCAGCAGCATTTTGGCAGGGGCCTTGTGCAGACCCCCAACGACTTTGGGACGCGTGGGCAAGTGCCGACCCATCCGGAATTGCTGGACTGGCTGGCAGTGCGTTTCATGGAATCGGGCTGGAGCGTCAAGTCCATGCATCGGCTGATACTGCTGTCAGCCACCTACCGCCAGGCAACTGAAACCGGGGAGTTATCTGCCCGGACCAGAGGAATGGAGATTGACCCGAACAATCATTTGTACTGGCGATTCGAGCGACAGCGTCTCAGCGCAGAGGAACTGCGGGACAGCTTGCTGATGGCCAGTCAGGAACTGGATCTCCGCCCGGGCGGTCCCCATCCGATTCCGCCTGCCAGTACCTGGAGTTATAGTCAGCACGTGCCGTTTGCCGGAGTTGCTGAAACGAATCAACGCAGTATCTATCTGATGACGCTCAGAAATCGGCGTAATCCATTTCTCGGCCTGTTCGATGGTGCAGATCCGAATGCGACGACACCGCAGCGACAGGTGACGACTGTTCCTACGCAGTCGTTGTACTTTATGAATGATGAATTTTTTCATCGGCGGGCCGAGGCGGTTGCGGTGCATGTTCTGCGGCAGCCGGATGACAGCACACGACTGCAGGAACTGTTTCGGGTTGTTCTGCAGCGTACTCCGACATCCGGTGAGCGAGAATCGACGTTTAGATTTCTGCGGGACTATCAATCAGTAATGACAGATTTGCCTGAGGCAGATCAGCCTGTCGCGGTCTGGTCCGCCATTTCTCGTCTTCTGCTGGCAAGTAATGAATTTCTGTATCTCGATTAGTTCGGTCGTGTCATGATGGGCAGGGAATGGTGTGATTGCACAAATTGTCAGAATGCATCAGTGCCCTGCTCCGGCTATTTTGACAGTAAAAAACGGAAACAGTGCACTCCAACGGACAACGACCCGGTGCTCTGAAGTTTGTGCGAAGAAAGGCAGTCCGAAGCGTCCCACATGGTGCTTCTGCTCCTTTGTACCCAGTGCCGATGCAATCGCGACGGCGTAGATATTCGATGATTGATTTTTCCTGAATCCCGCATTTCTGCAGGAACCTGTGGCCATGACTTTTTCTCGCCGTCATTTCGTGAAATCAGGCGTCGCTGGTTCGCTGTTGATGCCAGGGCTGCTCAGTGAACTGTTGGCGGGTGATGCTGCAAATCCGGTTGCTCCCAGGGATCCGCACTTTCCGGCGAAGGCGAAGTCGGTCATCTTTCTGTTTATGAGTGGCGGGGTTTCGCATGTCGATTCATTTGACCACAAGCCAACGTTGTTTGCGGACCATGGCAAAGAGGTGGTGTTTGATCACCCGGAGACTCGCAACAGGCCGGGATATGAAAAGATCTTTCTGAAGCGTCCCGACTGGAAATTTTCGCCCAGAGGTCAGAGCGGGATTGAAGTGAGCGACCTGTTTCCGCATATCGCCGGTCAGGCCGATGAGATTGCCTTCATTCGTTCAATGCATACCAGTCATTCGAATCATTACAACGCGACACTGGGAATGCACACGGGGTCATTTGCGTTTGCCCGTCCCAGCATTGGGGCGTGGATGAGTTACGGGCTTGGTACCGTCAATCAGAACCTGCCATCATTTCTGGTGCTGGCACCGCAGATGCCGTATGCGGGAACCCAGGTCTGGGCTTCGGATTTTCTTCCCGGCGCTCATCAGGGCACACGCGTATTTTCGGGGCCGGAGCCTGTCGCCAATCTGTCCCGTCGCGTTCCTTCTTCTAAACGGCAGGAGATGGAACTTGCGGCACTCAGGGAACTGAATGAATCACATCTGGCCACACGGGATGGCGATGCTCAACTGGCAACTCGTATTAAAGCTTTTGAGACGGCGTTCGGGATGCAGAGCGAAATGCCGGCAGCACTGGATATGTCGGAGGAGACCGAAGACACGCTGGGACTTTATGGGATGACCAGGGATACTCGCGAAGGCTTTGGATGGCAGTGTCTGGCAGCACGACGGCTGGTGGAACGCGGTGTGCGTTTTGTCGAACTGATTCACACAGGATCCAGCGGGAACTGGGATTCGCATGGTAACATGGCCGATCATGGACGATTGGCGCCCCAGGTGGATCAGCCGATTGCTGGCTTGCTTCGGGATCTGAAACAGCGTGGCATGCTTGATGATGTGCTGGTGGTCTGGACGACGGAATTTGGACGAACACCCTTTAATAACACCGCAGATGCGCCGGGGCGGGAACACCATAACTGGGCCTTCACATCATGGCTTGCCGGGGCAGGTGTAAAGCGTGGCTACGTTCATGGTGCCACCGATGAACATGGAATTCGGGCGGCAGAAAAGCCGGTCCATGTCCATGATTTTCATGCCACGATACTGCATTTGATGGGAATCGATCACGAACGCCTCACATGGCGTCACGGAGGCCGGGACTATCGGCTGACCGATGTTCACGGAAATGTGGTCAGGGATATTCTGGTGTAGCGGGGATGGCATCGGAACGTCTTGTCGCAGAGTGTGAGAGTTTCGGCAGATCATCGAGCGGGTGACACGTCGGCGAGTTGATCGACACTGTTGTGCCATCCCGGGATTCGTGTGTGGGACAACCGGGGACCTGGCAGCCTGACTGAAAATCTTCCGGACTGCATGACTATGACGGACGGATGCTTTTGGGATGGTTCTGCAGTGAGCTACGGGAGCGGTTTTCTGCCGGCCGTTAATCAGGGAATGGTGGTCCGAACAGTAAGCACTCCGGAGTCAAACCTTGTGGCTGCCGGAACACCGGGCCAGCAGCGGGCGATGCTGGATGGCCTGAACCGCTGAAACAGTGGGTTTTTAGACGTACGACCCAAAGATTTACGAATGGCCGCACGACTGGCCAATGATGATCTGAAATTTCGTATGCAGACAGCATCGGCTGATCTGATAAGTATTGATTACGAAAACCCAGCAACTCGGGAATTGTGTGTCGTTAACAGAGAACCGACTTCAAAATTCGGCCATGCGTGTTTGCAGGCGCGGCGAATGGTTGAACGAGATGTCCGCCACATTTCGTTGATCAACAACGACCGGAACGGACCTGGAGAATGTGCAGCCAACCATAAAGCCACTGCTGACCGGGCGGATCAGTCGATCACCAACTTGATTTCCGATTCGAAGTAGCGTGGTCTGCTGCACACGACACCGGTCATTCTGGCTGCGGAATTCGGACGGACTCCGGTGATGCCGGGGGCAAATGGCAGGCATCAGTTCGAAGACATGGCCGGGGTTGAGGGAATACTTCGGATAGTGCCTGCAATGTGACGCTCGCCGCAGCATTCTGAATCAAGCCGCAGTGTTCGCAGCAGGAACTGCAACCCTCGAGACTGGAACGCAGTGGGGCCGTGCGGTAGTACCGGCATTCTGGTGGTCTCTCACATGTTGTGGCTGTCGTCTAAAAAATCGCATCAGGCAGTGGCTGTGGTTTTTAGACTTCTGGTACACTTATTGCGTCCGCTGGTCTTTCTCTCTCTGGTTTCAGCAGAGTGGATCGCGTGCCTCGTTTTGGGATCCGGCGTGTCACAAACAGTGCGGGGACTGTGCCGCAGTGACGCGCTTTCGCTCATGCAGAAGAGTGTTCGGAAAATGAAGACGATTCAGATATACGATCGCCCGATGTGTTGTTCTACAGGCATTTGCGGGCCGGAGGTGGATCCTGTGCTTCCTCGCTTTGCCGCAGACCTCGAAGCGTTGCGCGGGGCGGGAAACAAGGTAGAGCGATACAATCTTTCGCAGCAGCCGCAGATGTTTATTCAGAATCCGGAGATTCATGCGCTGATCTCAACAAAGGGAACTGATGTACTTCCGGTAGTCATGGTCGACGGTCGCGTGGTGAGTCAGGGTATCTATCCATCGCGGGAAATGCTGACCATTTGGACGGGGGGCTCAGTGCCTGCAAGTGTCTCGTTGCCCATAGCTGACCAAAGTTGCTGTAGTGGTGCTCCGGGGTGTTGCTGACGCTGAAATCCTGTCTATGCGGCACTCTATGGAATGGCTGAACGGCAGGTGGCAGGTGGCAGGTGGCTTGAAACAGGATACCTCGCAGTGTTTGCTTCGCAGGTGCCTGAAAGCTCAGGTTCTTCTGCGCGGAAATCTTTGCTGCTGGCTCTGGGGGCCGTGTGTCCGCTATTTCAGATAGGTCCCTGCTGGCAATGGATCCGCCCGGAAATCTTTGACATCAGGTTGAACAAAAGTCCCACAGACGCCTCAGTGTGTCCTGAGCATGGAAACGGAAAACCCGATGGAGTTTTTGAAACTGCCCACACGAAATGTGTTTTTCACTGGTAAAGGGGGCGTTGGCAAGACGTCTGTGGCCTGTGCGACGGCAGTGCAACTGGCGGATGCCGGCAGGCGTGTTTTGCTTGTGTCGACAGATCCCGCGTCCAATCTGGATGAAGTCCTCGGCACTGCTCTGGGGCATCAACCAACGATCATCGCGTCCGTCCCCAATCTGTTTGCGATGAATCTGGATCCGGAGCAATCGGCGGCGGACTACCGCGAACGAATGATTGGTCCGTACAGAGCACTCTTACCAGCGGCGGCGATTGCCAGTATGGAGGAGCAGTTTTCCGGGTCTTGTACCATGGAAATCGCAGCCTTCGATGAGTTTTCCCGACTTCTCGGAGATGTTGCAGCGACGTCACAGTTTGACCATGTGATCTTTGATACGGCTCCGACCGGGCATACCCTGCGACTACTGACTCTGCCCTCGGCGTGGTCCGGTTTTCTGCAATCGAATACGACAGGAGTGTCCTGTCTGGGGCCGTTGGCCGGACTCCAGGCGCAGCAGGCACTTTACGAAGCGACCGTACAGGCCCTCAGCGATCCTCAGAAGACCACGCTGATCATGGTCACTCGCGCGGATACCGCAGCGTTTCGGGAAGCGGCACGCACGAGTGGGGAATTAAAGTCACTTGGAGTACAAAATCAGCACCTGGTAATTAACGCCGTTTTTCGGGCAGTGGATGGGTCAGATCCGATTGCCATGGCAATGCAAAGCCGGGGCGAGCAGGCGATTATTGAAATGCCGGAAGCACTGCGAGCCCTGCCCCGCACTGAAATTCCGCTGTGTGCAGGTGGTGTACTGGGAGTGGCGACTCTGCGACAACTGGGACGGAAATCAACAACGCAAGGGGCGGAATCCAGGCTTCCGATGGATTTCTCCGGGAATTACGACTGGACCATGTTGCCACCGTCACCCGCCGCATTGATTGATGAACTTGCCCGACCGGGGCACGGTGTGATTCTGGCGATGGGCAAAGGTGGAGTTGGCAAGACGACGGTGGCGGCAGCGGTGGCCGTTGCTCTTGCGGAGCGGGGCTTCAGAGTTCATCTGTCCACAACCGACCCAGCGGCCCATATTTTAGCGGCCCTGGCTGGTGAAACTTTAACCGGGCTGACAATCAGCCGCATCGATCCGGCTGTCGAAACAGCACGCTATGCCAGCGAAGTGATGTTGAAGGCCGGGGCTGGTCTGGATGGCGCCGGAAAAGCACTTTTGGCAGAAGACCTCCGTTCTCCCTGTACAGAAGAGATCGCAGTCTTCCGGGCCTTTGCAGAAGCCGTTGCGGAAGGCACCAATCGGTTTGTTGTACTGGATACGGCGCCAACCGGCCACACAGTACTGCTGTTGGATTCTGCTCTCGCCTACCATCGTGAGGTCACACGTCAGAGCAGCGGAATACCGGAGCAGGTGCAACAGCTGTTGCCACGCCTGCGTGATCCGGAATTTACGCGTGTTCTGATCGTCACACTCCCCGAAGCCACGCCGGTACACGAAGCCGGACAACTGCAGAGTGACCTTCGACGGGCGGGGATTGAGCCCTTCGCATGGATCATCAACCAGAGTCTGGCTCCATTAAAAGTGACAGATCTGCTGCTCAGGCAGCGTCAGGGCGAGGAATTTCGATATATTAAGGAAGTGATAACACAGTATGCGCAGCGTACGGCAGTCATCGCATGGCAACTGGCGCCACCGATCGGACGGGCTGCCCTGAATCACGCTATCGGGGTAGATTGCGAAGGGATCTCCGAGGCTGCAGGAGTCAAACCGCGAACTGGGGGGATTTAACGGCCTGTTGAAGATCGATCGTCGTCCTGCCGGACGCCATCATCCCTCCGCGCCCTCGCCAGCCTCGCGCATGCGGGAACCTGCGACGCCGTCATTCCCGCGCCGGAGAGTAACGAGTGCGTTTTGAAGGGACAGCGATCAAAACCGGCGCACGCAGTTCGAATGAGGGGTGCCAGAAAATAGTCGGTGGTCAGCGCGGCGCCAGCAACAGAGCCGATCCCCGCATGATGGAATGAATTCGAATCCGCAAGGATGAGTCAGCTCCCATGCAGATTCAATGGCCGACGATCCTGCGTGGCAAATGGGGATCGCGCTGCGTCCGCGGTTTTCTGTCACCCTGTCTGGGTGAAACGCGTAAATATGGTATGCTTCGGTAGCGGCGCGGGACCTGCCACTGGCTATTTTCTGCCAGCCTTCCAGAATGAATCGCTGCTGGTGTAAAGGCGGCACCTGAAGCAAATTGCACTCGCTGTAGTGCCCCCCCGTCAGGTGCGAGACTTCGCCAAAGGCATCGGCTGCGACGCAAAAACTGACAGCCTTGATGCTGGAGTTTTGGCTCGCTTTGGGGAGGTTGTCCGTCCTGCTCCACAAGTCGAACAGTCCAAAGATCAGGCAAGCCCTGGCGCCCTCGTCGAAAGACAGCGGCAACTGGTGGATCCTGTCAATCAGTAGCAGAACCGACTCCTGCAAACTCGCGATGCCGACATTTGGTAACACCACGTTCGTCGCCCGCATTTTCATCAAGTTGGACGCGCTCGCCCGCAGGGAGTAATTGTTTTACTTCCCTGGCACTCTTCTTCGCAGAATGCGTCTCCCCTGAATCTACTTCTCTGTCTTCTTCCCTGTGTTTGCGTTTCGCGGCTGCCTGCGGACATACGAGCCGAGGATGCCGACCGAATTTTCGGGGACGCGGGACGAGAAATACGCCGCTACGGCG
>CAIQIE010000085.1 GCA_903871805.1 uncultured Planctomycetaceae bacterium
AACTCCTGACGGCTGCGAACGTCGCACAGCCAACGTGAATTCTTGTATTGAGAAAGAGCAATTTATCCGGGAATTATCCTCTGTCAATAAGCGGTTTTCAGGATTGTTTGAAGCCGCTTTTCTTAGGGAGTTCTGGCATTTTTCCAGACGCACCCTTGCAGCAGAACGGCATAGCGATTGGCCGCGAATCCGTCAGTTCTGTGCTGGTTCGCGTAGCTCTCCAGATAGCAATGACACACTTTGCATTCCTCTGCAGTCTATCGCCATGAAGAAGTCTCGTGCTGGAAACTCGAACACTGAGATTGATACGCGGCCGCTGCTGGTGAATGCCGCCACCGCGGCAAAGTTATGCGGTCGTTCCCTGCGGACCTGGCGGTCATGGGATGCCACTGGCCGCACCCCGGAACCTGTGCGAATCGGCGGATCAATCCTGTGGCGTCTCGACGAAATTCAGGCATGGGTTGAGGCTGGTTGTCCGCTGCGAAAAGACTGGACGCTCATTGCCAAAACTCATCGAAGAATGACTTGAGGTCGTGCCCCACTTGAGCACACTGGCGATCGTGGTTCTGAAAACCTGACACAACAAAAAACGGAAACAAGAATGGCAAGTTTGTACAAGAAGCCGGTGATCATCACCGATCCAAAGACCGGACAGCAAGTCAAAACGAAATCGAAGAAATGGTGGGGACGATATAACGATGAGAACGGGATCGAACGACGCGTTCCACTCGCCATTGACAAGACCGCCGCACAGACAATGCTTAACGAATGTGTCCGAAAGACGGAACGCCGTGCCGCGGGATTGATCGATCGATTCGATGAACATCGCCAACGCCCCATCGATGGTCATCTGGAAGAATTTCGCAAACACCTGCAGGCGCGACGAGTCGGTGAGGCACAGGTCAAGCTCGTTGTGTACCGGGCAGAACGAATCATTGAAGCCTGCCGGGTTCGGTTGCTTTCGGATCTGTCCGCCAGTCGCGTCCAGAAGTTCCTCGCGGATCTGCGTGCCGATGGATTGAGCATTCAAACGAGCAACCATTACCTGCGGGCGATTAAGCAATTCAGTCGCTGGCTGTTGCGAGACCGTCGCGCCGGCGAAGATCCTCTGGCATTCATCTCCATGCTGAACGTCGCGACCGATCGTCGGCATGATCGACGGCCGCTGATAGAGACTGAGTTCACAGCACTGATCGCAGCGACAACATCCGGAATCACAATGAGCCGACTCTCGGGGCAGGACCGAGCCATGCTCTACACGGTCGCCGCCTATACCGGGTTGAGAGCCAGCGAACTGGCGAGTCTGACGCCCGGGAGCTTTCGCCTCGATGAAACACCACCGACGGTCACAGTGCTGGCCGGCTATTCCAAACACCGGCGGCAGGATGTCCTTCCCCTGCATCCCAGCCTTGTGGAATCACTTCGGCCATGGCTGGTCGGCAAAAAGGCCGCCACGCCTGTTTGGCCCGGCACGTGGGCGCGGGGAAAAAGGGCCGGCAAAACATTGCAGCGTGATTTGAAAGTTGCCGGCATTCCGTACATCGACGACCAAGGCCTGTACGCCGACTTCCACGCACTTCGGCACACGTTTATTACGAACATGATCAAATCTGGCATTAACCCTAAAACGGCACAGAGTCTGGCGAGACATTCGACGATTGACCTGACGATGAATGTCTATACGAAACTGACCATCGCTGATCAAGCCGCCGCCATTACGTCGCTACCAAATCTGAATCGATTGGGGAATGCTGGAAATCTCGAATCAGCATGAGTTTACTAGCGCAAAGGACATCATCCCATTAAACTTCCATGCGTCACGGCAAGTGCGGCCCATCGAGTACAAAACGAATATGTGCATGCTGCGAATCTGATGCGACCTCAAAACGATGCAGTAAGTAAGCATGAAACAGATTCGGGTCGTCTTTGCTAATTCCCACAATTGTCCTGAGTTCACGCAGATCGAGAATGTTGATTACCGTGCCGCTATCTTTGGAAGCCTGCTGGAGTCGCTGAAACACTTTGCTCCAATCCACGGAGGGGTGCAGTTCCGAAATAATGACGACCCCGAAACGCACGTCGCGCACTTTGCCTGGTATAAAGAACGGGCTGCCGCTTGCTGTCGTAATCTCACCGCCCCGGACAATCTCTCGCGATGCGCCGCATATCTGATTGACACCTTTGTCGATTTGCTTCTCTATGTTCCGCACGCGACGATCCGTCGTTCTGTGTAGATCAGTGGAAAGCATTGATGCCGCTTTGCACTCAAACAAGCACAGCCCAATTTCGCCAAATGCGAGTATGTCTGTGAGTTCGCGGCGATCATCACCCGTGCCGACATGTGGTGAATGAACGATTTGCCCTGTGAAAAGGCGTTCGAGGAAATGCCAAGCGGACTGCTCTAATCCATAGCCCTCGTCTGTCTGATCAATCTGAAATGTATGGGCTTCACCGTTGAGGCCAATGGTAGTATTCCGCGACGTTTCGATGTCACTGAGGGACAGTGGAACGGCGACAACACTTGGCACATGCACCGATGGGGCAGCCAATGCAGGATCGCCGTGGGCCTGAACTTCGTCGAGAATCTCGTCGAGCAGCGGAATCCATTCTCCGGCATACCTCGATCCTGGAATTTCCAGCAACTCGGAGGCTGCTCGACACTCGGCCGCGCTGAGAGTGCATGTTCCACGCGCGACTGGACGACTTGCCTCGTCGCAGAATATCATGATTGTTTTCCCACTGCGCACGATCTGATCGAGTGCAGTCTGCTCTTCGTCATGCCTCAAGACGCTTGAAAGCATGAGGGCTGCACCAGGATCATCTGCGATCCTGAGCGTCAGGGCCAGTATGACGCCTTGAGACGTAACCGCCCGGAAGACGGACAACTCCAGTGGGCATCCACGACAGGCCGCTTTGATAGAGATGGCTGGAATTTTAGTGACAATTGCAAATTCGTCACCACGGTTAATCGGTAGTGGCCAACACCCTGCCGGCTCGTACTTCATCTCGTTCCAATTTCTCGCCGACGGCATAAACATCAGCATCTCCTGCGCAGAGTGTTCAAATGATCCGGATGGACACCGAGAAAGCACTTGCGGTTCCGTACGGCCGGCCAATCCTTGAGAATTGCAGATCTCCTCAATTCTACGAAATGTATTGCGCGACCGAGAGTGTTCGACTTGGCACAGAAGCGTCCAATGACACACGGCTTTTCTGCCTCTGAGATTTGGTGCGAATGGCAAGCATCTGTGGTGCCGTCAGTGGTGCCGAGGTGCCCGTATTGGTGCCGGACGGCTCGCTGGAATTTGCATTGTTCTGCATCGGTTTGCACGGCGGAGTGCAAAACGTGACAGGCAAAACCTAGGGCCGTAAATGCAAAGAAACCCCGAGAGAACTCGGGGTTTCTGAGATAAACGCTGCGTTTTTCAACGCCTATCGAAGCGGAGAGACAGGGATTCGAACCCTGGGTACCCTTGCGGGTACTCCGGTTTTCAAGACCGGTGCAATCGGCCGCTCTGCCATCTCTCCGGGGCGGATGCTAGGGGGGGCGGCGGTGTGTGTCAATATCCCCGGTCTGTTGTTGGTTGAATTCTTGCCGGGCTGGTGCAGGCTGTTTGCGGCTGAGCATTCCTGACGGGGATGACACGAAAAAAGCCCGAATCCGTCGGGATTCGGGCTTTTTCTGTTGCTTGTGTCCGCAGCATTGGGTACCGCGAGGGCGAGTCCTGGTGGTTACGCCGCTTTGCGCTGTGCAGCCGGGGCACTGGCCGGGAAGGGCAGGGTGTAGGGTCGGTCAAGCGCCTTGCACAGTCCCTGTACCACGCGTTCCAGATGTGCGGCTGGCAGTTCCGTGTAGATCGGCAGCGAAAGCACCTCTTCGGCCGCTCGTTCTGCTTCCGGAAGATCGCCGGGCTTGTAGCCAAGGTAGGCGAAACACTTCTGCAGGTGCAGCGGGATCGGGTAGTACACGGCACAGCCGATCTGCTGTTCCTTCAGTGACTTCATCACTTCCGCACGCCGGCCACCGGTGATGCGGGTGGTGAACTGGTTGAAGACGTGACGGCGGTCCGGCAGGGTCTTCGGCAACTGAATGACGTCGTCCAGTTCATTGGCCTGAATCAGACTGGCGTAGCGTTCGGCGTTGCGAGCGCGGCCTTCCGTCCATTTGTTGAGATGTCGCAGCTTGACTCGCAGAACCGCGGCCTGCAGGGCATCGAGGCGGCTGTTGAAGCCGACTTCGACGTGGTTGTATCCACCGGTATCCCCATGGACTCGCAGACGCTTCAGGCGTGCGGCGATCTCGGGATTGTCCGTGGTCATGATACCGCCGTCTCCAGCTCCTCCAAGATTTTTGGTCGGGAAGAAGCTGAAGCAGCCGATGGTTCCAAGGACT
>CAIQIE010000086.1 GCA_903871805.1 uncultured Planctomycetaceae bacterium
GCAATCTGACCACAGGAATTTTCAGTAGTATCAATTTGCTGCTGAACGTCGCTCGCCCTGGCTTCCAGTCGGTGATATCCTGAATTCGAACATGAATCTCTCCTGAATGGCCTCATTGCTGACGCCTTCTTCAAAGATTCCTGTGAATACGCATTGCTTCCCACACAAGAACCGACACCCTGTAGATCCGCCCCGGTACCGTATCACACTGATGGAGTCTGTTTCCATGAACCTGGTTGATCTCTTTCGACGCAATCCTGAGACAAGTCTCGTTGCCAACCGTGACGTTCTTGTTGCTCGCTACCAACAATTGCGAACAACCAGTCGGAACCTCAACAACAGATTAGTGACCCGGCTTTCCAAAGACACTCTGCACGAGGGCGGGAGGAAACTCGGAATCCTCAAGGACAACACCCTGGTCTTCGATACCGAAGATGAACCCGCGGTCCTGATGGATTACTGCATCTACGATGTACGGCGAAAAGGACGCAATACGATCGAGCAGTACCTGATTGACTGCCCACCCGATCCGGAATCGGGTGAGACGACTTGTCTTCAAGCCATGCAACACGCGATCTACTCGCTGTTCGTCGTGGAATCGGTTGAACGTGGTCTTGGCGTGACGGTGCGGGACTTGCTGTCGCAGGAAGTCCTGCTGGTCGTGGATATGGGATTTGGTAGTAGCGCTCAACCGGGATTGGTCTTAGCATCGCGGTTGTTACCCTACGACGGGTTCTCAATCACAGGAGGAGCGGCACTGCCTGTTGGCGTGCTTTCGGCAGAACAACGTGGTACCCTGTTGACTGCCATGTCCGCGGCGATGACACCGGACGATAACGGCTACTTTGATCCAGCTCCGCTAATTCGTGCGTGCCTGAGCGGTGGATGTTCATCGCATGTTGAATACCAGGAGCTGTCAGGGCGTTCCAACAGTCCGCAGCGCATTACGAACGACCCACTGGCCGCCTCCGTTGGGCGAAATTCACCGTGCCCATGTGGCAGTGGCAGGAAGTCAAAACACTGCTGCATGAAAAATCGTTGATGTCTCAATGGGGCTCGACAGAGGCCACGGCAACAGTAATCCTCAAACGTGGTGTCTGTGCCGCTGGCCGGTCGATGACCAGCGGGGCGGCAGCGGAGCGGGGCCTTCCAGCTGTGGGAGCCGGGGGGAGCCGGGGGGTCACCGCGTTCTGCGAAGTCGTGTTCATGTCGTGGTGACATGGTCGGACGACGACGTGGCTCGACAATGGTGGACGCACGGTCCAGCTCAGAAAAATCCGGACAGCAATGCCGCAGGGGGCCGAAGGAAACTGCAGCCAAAGCGGTCGGGTGGGCTCGCAAAAAACGGAATGACGGGCTGCAAACAAGCATTCCGACAGGTGGATGGCCCCCGGCCGCACGATTTCGCGCACGATTTCGCGCACGATTTCGGATTCACGGATTCAGATCTGGTGAACTATGGATACTAACTGTGAATGCGGGGCAACGAGCAGCCATCCGCAATAATTTTTGCTTCCGCTGCGGCCAGTTCTTCCAACCGCTGATAAACAACCGATTCCGCAGTAAACAGACAGGCCAGACGCACGTACGTCGCATGATGTCGTGCCTCAGATTCAAACAGACCACCAAAAAAACTCTGCAACTCCGAATCCTGCAGGTGATCTCGCAGCAACGAAAATCGCTCGCAGCTGCGGGCTTCAATCAACGCAGCGACAAGAAAACGATCTACCGCACGCAATGGTTCCTGGCGATTCGCAAGGTCCTTCAGCATCCGTCCATAGGTCCCCGGCTTCTGACCGCGAAAGCGAATCCCACGCCGCTTCAGCAACGCTCGCACCATCCCAAAGTGTTCCAGTTCTTCGCGGACAATTTCGGACATGGCATCACAGATCTCTTCATGCTGCACGTAGTCAAACATCAGATCCATCGCCGTGGCAGCGGCCTTCTGCTCACAGTGCGCGTGATCAATCAGTATCTCCGGCAGAGACTGTTCCACCTGCTTTAACCAGCGTTCAGGAGAGGCAGAATGAAGATGAAGCATGGGTATGTCTGAATCAAAAACTGAAGATCGTTGCCAAAGTGCTCGCCTGCGACATCGCTACTGTGGAAGTGCAGGAATCGCAATCATATCCAATGTCATGCCCGGCTTCGAGGAGCCTGCGGATGTCACCATGGCCTTTGATGCTGCCGGAGGTCTTTCCGGATCGTACCATTTTCGTCGCTGCACATTCAGACTCTGACTCACAGGCTCCGAACTGACATAGTAGGTGGCCTTTGTCATGTGTCGCAGGTCACTGCCACACTCCTGCAGAATATTTTCCAGCTTCCCAAACAGGCTGGCAACCTCCACCTCGGCATTGCGTACCGGATCAGTGTCCGTTGTCGATTGTTCTCCATGCAGACTGCCCACAAAAATGGTCACAGGATGCTGAGTCCGGCAGACGCGGCTGTAAACCGGTGAGCGTGTCATGTCAGGCGGTGTCACAAACTCCAGCACAGCCCGCCCGGTTTCCACCGGACCGCCCCAGGCTACCAATTCTATTTCAATCGGCACCTCTGCGTTACTGTCCCATTCCACCAGGACCAACGGAGGAACTTCGGCCTCTTCGTAAAATTTCCCCACGGCCTGCCGGACAACGTCCGCTTCAGACATCGGCTGCACAAAGGCCTTCAACTGCACGATATCCTGATCTGTTCGTCCCAGAAATTTCAGCGTACGCGAAAGACTCTCCAGCGTTTTGGCAGTTGCCTCTTCCAGTCCCTGACTGGGTTCCGCCTGACCTGCAATAAAAATTTTCTGCCCCTCGGGGAGAATGGCAACTTCTGGTCGACGGCTAACCGCCAGCTTTGAAGTTGATTCGCGACTGGCCACAACATCCAGGCCAACCAGAGCGCCGTCAGGAAGACGGGAAACCACATAAGAAATTGCCGGACATCGTCCCTTTGGAAAATGTCCCGGCAGCTCCTCCATCACCGCTCGAAGATGCTCCCCGGACGCAGCACACACGTGCAGGCGCGCCGCCAGGGACAGCGACGAACCAGACCCATTCAGCAACTGCTCAAGCTGTGTGATGCAATCGTGCAGTTGCTCCTCAACAGCAATGCCCTCGATCTTCTGAGGCAGAATCTGCCCGGTCCAGACCTGAGCTCCCGAACGAATCATCGTGGCTGCCGGAATGCCGGCCGCATTAACAGAAACTCGGTGCAGCAAATCCTCGGCACTGTAAACCTTGCCGTTATTCGCCAACAGCAACAGCGACACAATGAGTCCTGGTAACAAATCGACCACTGCGAAGAAAATCCCGGATGCGTTCAGGAACCCAGCCGTCTGCATAAAAAACGGTCCCACAAGACAGAATTCATCGCCATCGAAACCCTTCATCGAGGGGCTCTGAACATCTGACGACTGATGATCACCATTCAGCCCCGACAGTTCAATCGAGGCAGTACAGCAGGATGAGGTCGTTATGGCAATCCTTCGCCGCTTTGTTGTCGGCTGCAACTGATCACCCAGACAGACAATCGTGCCGGTTCCTTTGCTGCCCCCACAAATCGGCTGACCAGCGACAACCGGGATCCCGACCTGCCAGTCTGTTCGCTTACCCTTGCTGGCAAAACAGCGACATGCGGTTTTTCAGCAGTCAGCAAAGCAGAGAACTCAAGCACAAAAACCTTTTCCTCCGGTCGCCATCTCAAAACCCCATCCGGCTCCGATGGAATATCCTTTAGATCCAGCAGTTGCGATAACTCCACGCGCACATCCACCGGGGTTCCCTCAGTGGCGTTTCCTGATGCCCGAACGGAAATCCGAGTTCCCTCAAATACCGGTTCCGTACTGACTTCCCCCTTCGCCGTCTTCCAGCACATCTCACGCCCTGAGGTCACAGTGCCCGTCTGGCCTTCCTTCACGATTACCGTCGGAGCCAGCATCACACGGCCTGTGCTGCCCTGCTCCAAATCTGGTGCCTGCAGCTGATTCATCAGCTGCTTCATCTGTGGCTCACTCAACAGAACCATTTCCTGTTCCTGCGGTGTCCGAATGATGGTTTCCGAGCGGCGCAGAGAGATCTGTTCTCCAGGCGGAAGGGCTACCACCTGAGCAAAGAGTTCGCCTGGAGCAACCTGCACGAGCTTTCCTGAACGCAGGGGCGTTACCAGATTCTCTGAAACTGACAACAAACGAATGTTGAGCTGGTAAAGATTCGCAGACTGCTCTGACTCCGTCCCGGGAACATCTCGTCCCTCGCCAGGCTCCTGAGCCATGGTCGCCGCAACCGGCAGAGCGCACAGGATCCACAGAAAGCAATAAAGAGGTCTCCGCATAAGCAACTCCGGGCGTCGAAAAGTCAAGGCCTCTGCGACTCCGTTCACTCACTCAGCAGAGTACAGCGGAACGGTCTTCGTAGTCACAGTTGGGCGATGAAATCCAAAACAGGTGACAATCCCAAACAGTATCCGCACTGACACCGGACGGAAATCTTTTCCGTCGAGTAACCCGCTGCCGGGGGAGGATTCAAACGAAAAGGGCGAGCTTCCGGGGGGAAAGCTCGCCCTTTTCAGGAGGAGGGAGAGGTCTTTTCAGTAGACTCTGCTGTGAGGGCAAAGAAGCCCTCGATCAGGCAGCCTTGCGTTCGCCGGTGAAGGCAACTATGGCAGGCCGCTTAATGTTTGAACCCGGGCCGCCTCGTGGAGGATAGCCGTACTCTCTGAGCTTTCCGGACAGCGTTCGAAGGCCGATCTGCAGGATCTGAGCGGTCTTTTCACGGTTGCCGTTGCAGCGGGCAAAGGTGGATTCGATGAGCTTGCGTTCCATTTCGGCCAGTGTCATGCCCACACACTCGGCCCCATCCTCGATGGAATCATTGTGCAGCCATGGACGCAGGTCTTCGGGGGTGATGCTTTCTGTGACATCAACCGTACAGCAGCGTTCCACCACGTTCTGAAGTTCGCGAACGTTGCCTGGCCACGGATGCGATTCAAGGGCTCGCAGAGCATCCGTCGTAATCTGACGCGGTGGGCGTCCTTCCTTCAGAGAGATCTGACTGATGAAGTGTTCCACCAGCAGTGGAATATCATTGGTGCGAACTCTCAGCGGTGGAGACTGAAGCGTGATCCCGCTGAGGTGCTGCAGCAGATCATCACGGAACCGGCCTTCCATGGCCAGACGATTCAGGTCACCGTGCGTTGCCGCAAGGAACCGAATGTTGGGTCCGTCCTGAGTTCCGTGAAGGACTGCTGCGGCTCGCTGCTCCAGCAACTGAGCCAGACGTTTCTGAAATGGCAAGGCGACCGTGTCGACATTGTCGAGCAGAATGGATCCGCCGTCACCCATCTTCAGATAGCCAGGAAAGCCATCCGAAGTTCCGTCGCCAAACAACTGAAGTTCAAGTGTTTCCACGGAATGCAGACTGCAGTCAATTCGCAGAAATGCCTTCCCGGCACGGCGACTGCATCGATGCAGGCCTTCCGCGATCAGCGTTGTTCCACTGCCCGGTTCGCCGCGTACCAGAACCGTGCGATCATCATCTGCGGCAATCCGAATGGATTCTCTCAGAGACTGCATCGCTGGTGTACTGCCCACCAGATCCATCAGGTTTCGATTCAACAGCTGACGTCGCAGCTTTTCGTTTTCTCTGACCAGCTCACCGCGTCGCAGTGCATTCATCAGAGCCGCACCGAAACGCGATGCAGAATAGGGTCGTTCAATCACATCACATTCAAAGGACGGAACAGTTTCCCGGCCCCATCGTGAATCTTCACCCACGATGCAGATGACCTGTGCGGCTTTAGAGTGACTGCGGATGGCCGCGTTCACTTCCTGAATTCGCGAAACTGAGTCGGCATCATCAATGATACAGCAGCAGAATTCCTGACGGCTCAAATGAAAGAGCATTGCGTCAGGGCTGTCTGTTTCGCAAACCTGCATACCACGCTTGCGGACATCGTCAGCAAGCAGCTGACGAGCACCCGGGCGAGGAGAGAAGACCAGAACAGCACGGCTCGGTGCTTCGGCTTCCGGCGCCACCGCTTTGATTTCAGCGGATGGTGCGATTGCTGGTTGCGGGAACCGCAGAATGTGCGGCTCATGATGAGCACCATGCGGGAACTCGTTCATGATGTCCTCGATCTGAGAGCTGAGGGAGGAGAGACGGAGGGGAGAGACAAGAGAGGATCAACAGATGCCGCCGGAACAGATTTCACAGGGACTGAGAATTCCCTGCAAAAAACGCTGTCAGCAAACACCCTCTGAGATTCCGGAAGAACTCCGAAAAAACAGAAAGGAAAACCAGAAAGGAGATTTGGATTCAGGAGATGAATCCGGATTGAGAGGCCGAGTGATATCGCCGGCTGGCCTGAAGTGTCAACACGTCTTCTCAGCGAATCCGGTCAAAACCTGGCTCGATTTTTTGAAAAGATCCCAAATCGCGATATTCCCCGTTTTCAGCTTCGCAAACAAAGGCATTTTCTGCCGGTCACTTCCCAACTCGGCAAAGATCGCAGTTGCTCAGCGACAAACACGAACACAGCCCTCCGAATAATCTTCCAAAAACTCTGGCCACGCTGGAAAACCCGAAGACTCCAGACGTACGAATTGAGTCCTTCGGCCAACACAGAGCAACCCCCAGAACCTGCAGCTCGCCGTTAACACCCAGCTTCCCGCCGTACCTCCTGAGCTGGCTGTCATGCCTCTGCAAACCATGCCCGACTGGGTCTTCCCGATCACTGACACGCGGAACACAGATCGCTCATTATCTCGAAATACCAGCGCTGGAAAAAAATAAAGGGAAGCGAAAACCAAAGGCTTCGCTTCCCTGAAGTCAGACCGTCTCAGAACTCGCCGGGATTACTCCGCAGCAGCAAACTTTCGTGGATTCTGGTGGAAGGCTGCCATCGTCTCCCGCGACTGGAACAGATACAGGCGTTCCCGGTACCACAGGGCATAGTCCAGCTTTCCTGGCTTCTGAACCCCTTCCGTCGCTTCCGCAACAACATCCGTGCCGCCAGCCACAGGTGCATATCGCGTCGGGCTCGCTTCAAACGCTGCTCGGGCTTCCTGAGTTGAAAACGTATACGTCTGCACTCCAAATTCCGCTTTGATATTCTGATCCGCGTCAACAAGCTGCCGGTGATCTCTCAAAGCCACCGGACAGAAGCCCTTGAAACCCGTCTGGTCTGCACGTGCCAGAATTCGCTCCAACTGAAGTTGACGCTCTTCCTGCTCCTTAGCAATCCGCAGTCGCTCTCCGTCAATGCTCTGCAGTGGCTCCGATGGAACGGCCACGCCACCCGCTTCAGGCTCTGGCGAAGGAATCGATATGGCTGGCAATTCAGAACTGAAATCTTCCAGCTCCGGCACTTTACCAGGCAGTAAATCCGCCGCTGCACCAGCGGCTTTTTCCGCGGCCTTTTCCGCAATCTCGCCAAACAATTCCCTGTCTGACAGGTCTCCCTTCATGCCTTCCAGAGTATCGCCTGCCTGCTGCGCTGTTTCGGCAATGTCGTCCAGCCCGACACCGGTGAATGGATTCTCCATGGACTCTTCAACGACAGCATCGGCTTCTGCAGCCAGTGCGTTCACTGAGGCCTTTGCCTGTGCGGCAGCTTCCGCTGGCATTTCTTTCAAACGCTCACCGGATTCTTCCATTTCCCGCATCGTCCTGGCGATTGCGTCCAGGTCCAGAGGATCAGTAGGGTCGGCTGCCTCTTTGCCTTCGAACGGATCGACAAAGCCCTGCTCCACAGCAGCAGTGGCCGCGGCTGCAGCGGGTGCCGCAATCTCAGAAGCTTTTGACGCGGCTGCCGACATAAATGATGGAGCAGCACCTGGTTGAACAAACCGTTTTTTCGCATTCTGTGTCCCGCTCAACCCGCTGTGGCCGGCAGGAGCTTCAGTCACATGCACCGCAGCACCGGGAACTGCCGGTGCCAATACCGCTTTCCCGGCAACAGCCGATGTCCCAGC
>CAIQIE010000087.1 GCA_903871805.1 uncultured Planctomycetaceae bacterium
CAATTCCTGGACCATTCTGCACAATCAGCCCCATGAAGCCTGGCGCCCCGACGAATGGAATACGCTGACCGTTCGTGTTCACAGTGATCGCATGGAGTGCTTCGTCAACGGCACGCTGGTTGTGGAAAGTCGGGATCCAGCTCTGCGTTCCGGAAAGGTTGGTCTGGCGGCCTTTCGTGGAACCGTGGCCGAGTTTCGCAGGTTTGAAGTTGGACGTGATCTGCTGCCGACATCTCCTGATGCCAGTCACTACGAAAAGCTGCGGCTATTCGCGGACGCCGTGCGCTGGAATGTGCCGGTACAGCAGGCACAACTTGATGAACTCGCACCACTCGGTGAATCCGCCGTGGACTTCATGACCGCCGAATCGACACGGCTTGAGCAGAAAGCCCGACAACTGAAGACTCTGGCCCGCGATCTTCACCAGGCCGGTGTCCGGCGAGAGCTGATGGAAGAACTCAGTCGAACATCAGAGTCACCGGAAGTCGTTGGCACTCCGACCGATGGTCCGACTTCGACCGGGATCAGTCTGCTGAAATGTGCCTTGTTGCTGGCGAAAATTGACAATCCGGATGTGGATGTGCAACTTTATCTGGATCGTGTCGACAGCATGGCAGACGAATTGAAAAAGTCTCTGCCCGCCGAGGCATCGGATGCGGCTCGTCTGGCTCGGCTGGACCAATGGCTGTTCGAAGAAATGGGAGTCAGAGGCAGTCGCTATGAATACGACTCCCCCTCCAACAGTTATCTGAATGAGGTCATTGATGATCGGGAGGGAATTCCGATTTCCCTCTCCATCTTCTACATGGAGTTGGCCGCGCGACTGCAGCTGAACGTAGTCGGCGTGGGTTTACCCGGGCACTTCGTTGTCCGATTTCAACCCACAACACCAGGTGCACAGCCGGAAACAATTGACGTGTTCGAACGCGGGAAGCGGTTGTCGGAACAGGATATTCAGCGGATCCTTGCGGAGGCGGGTTTTCCGGATGAATCCAGATTCCGTGAGGCTCGGACGCCACGCCAGATTCTGGAACGCATGCTCATGAATCTGCTGAGTCTCGCGGAGTCTCAGCGACGCGATGCGGATGTGCTGTCCTGCCTTGAAACATTAACGATGATCGAACCAGCGAATGTCGAGTATCGTGCGAAACGGCTGGAAATGAGAGCACGCACAGGTCGTCTCTCGATGGCCATCGACGACGCCAGCTGGTTCATTTCTGAACAGCCTCCCGGTGTGGACGTCGAACGAGTTCGGGAACTGCGGCAATCCCTGGAAACTCAGCTGGAACGGCAACAGGCTGTCCGCTGAAGGGGGAGGGCGGAAAAGGGGTCAGGAACCAATAGCCAAATGGCCCGAAGGGTGCTTCGCACTATTGGTTCCTGACCCCTTTTTCTGCCCCTCGCATCTCCAATCGCCGAAACAGACTCAGGTACATGCCTGTGGTAATCACCAGCAGCAGGCCACAGCCAGGCCAGTGCACCGTCGGCCCGAATCGGGACAGGATCAGACCCCCCAGCGGAGCGCCAAGGGCGATAGATAAGGCATGCGAGATGTTGAAGATTCCCATGTAGCGCGCCCGAAGTGCCGGCGGGGCCATCTCAGCGACCAGCGATGGCTTGTAAGGAGCCTGAAAGATCTCACCAAACGTCCAGAGGATGATGGTCAGCACAATCAGA